>NZ_JADYXJ010000011.1:0-140322 GCF_015864365.1 Pseudoalteromonas sp. SWXJ133 | reverse complement strand
CAAACACTTCTTTATATGCTGCGTAAAAATACAGTAATCGATTGAACCAAAATAGGAACTCAGCTATGGTTTGTTTATCAATAAAAACAAATAAAAAACGAGTTAATCTACAGGCTCGTTAGGCTTAATTTATAGTTCATTATTATTAAAGTAGGGCAGCTTTTTTATTAACTTAGTTACTAAATAAATTCAAGTGTTAAATAGTATTAATGAATACCCTAAAGCGGTAAATATAACTCGTCTAATTATTCATATCTATTTAGCTATATTAGGCCTTGCTGAAAGAAACTTATTATTAAGATTATTATTACTATTTATGGGAAACACGTTTTATAAATGGCTTTAGACATTGCGTTCATAAAGTGAGGGGGGGTATTAGAGATTATCCAGTGTTGTTTTTTTGTGCGACAAATGGTTTGTTTTTTCAGATGAAGTGTTATTGGAGAGATAAAATGTGCTGAAATCGTTTAAAAAATAACTTTTGTTATATCTATTTATATTTTTTTTAGTTTTTTTTAAGTAAAAATTCAGCTTTAGCTAAATGTTGCAATAATGTTGTTTTATGTCAGTGCAATGCGAATAAATACACCCCCTAAAAGGCTTTACTTGAAATATTAAGAACAAACTTGGTTGCAATAATGTTAACAGTTGTGTGCTAGTACTTTTGTTTAAGTATAACTTAGCGATTTATTTACTGGGATTAGTAAACATCAAGTTGACAGCGCTAATTGCATTTAGCATTATTGGAAGGTTGATATCTATTAAAAGATATCAGGGTTGTTCTCTTCGGAGGATAATTAAATTATAAAAGTAACATTACTTAATTGGTTGGGAACTATGTCTGTTAAAATCAGAAAGAGTCTTGTAGCAACTGCGTTGGTTGGCGCATTTGCATTTGCAAGCAGCAATGTGATTGCAGATCCTTTGAATGACGTGCAAAAAGCAGGTCAAGAAATTCAAAAGGCTGCGGTTAAGTCTCAAACTAAAATTGACAATGTATACGGTCAAACTCAGGAGTTAATCGCTGAGTACCGTAGCGTCGTTGATGAGACTGAACTTATGAAAGTGTATAACGATCACGTGTCGCGCTTGGTAGATAGCCAAAACGCTTCTATAGAATCGTTTGATCGTCAAATCGCAACGATTGATAGCACTAAACAAAACGTTGTGCCTCTGATGTATCGCATGATCGATACGCTTGAGCAATTCATCAAAGCGGACGTTCCATTTAATCTAGAAACACGTTTAGGACGTGTTGAAAGACTACGTGAAATCATGGTTTCTGCGTCTGTAACGACGTCTGAAAAATTCCGTCAAGTACTCGAAGCTTACACTATTGAAACAGCATACAGCTCACTTGTATCTGCTTCACAAGGTACACTAGAAGTTGATGGCAAAAGCATTAACGTTGATATCGGTCAGTTAGGTCGTATCACTTACGTTGCTCAGTCTTTTGACTTGAAACATGCTTGGGTGTGGGATAACAACACTAAACAGTGGAAAGAATTAGGTGAAGAATACCTAAAACCTGTTAAAGAAGTTATTCGTATGGCGCGTAAGCAAGCGACATTAGAACTTGTTAAACTACCTATCTTTGGCGCGGAGTAATCAATAATGAAGAAACTATTTAAAGGTTTTGCTGTTGCAGCAGTACTAACTGTTTCTGCAGGTACCGCGCTTAATGCACATGCAAATACTGGAGCTCTAGATAAAATACTTGAGCAAGTAAAGCAAGAGCGTATCTCTGAAGGTAAAATTAATAAGCAACGTGAGCAAGAGTTCTTATCAGAACGTGCTGACAAGCAATCTTTACTTAACAAAGCTAAAAGCGAACTTGCTTCAGAGAAGTCTCGTGGTGAAAGCTTAGCTAAGCAGTATGCACAAAATGAAAACACTTTAGCTGAAAAAGAAGCTGCTCTTCAAAGTGCTCAAGGTACTTTGGGTGAGATGTTCGGTGTTGTACGTCGTGCAGCTCAAGACGCTATTGGTTCTATCGAAGCATCACTAGTAAGTGCTGAGAAACCTGGCCGTGCAGAAATCTTACGTTCATTAGCTGCTGCTAAAGAACTTCCAACTGTTCGTGAACTTGAAGAACTTTGGATTTCACTTCAAACAGAAATGACTGAATCAGCTAAAGTTTCAACTTTTGAAACTGAAGTTGCTGGTCTTGACGGTAATCCGTCAATGAAGAAAGTAACGCGTATTGGTAACTTTAACTTAGTTACAGATGATGGTTACTTAATTTACTCACCAGAAACTAAGTCTATTCAGCCTCTAGGTAAACAACCAGATAGTTATATTTTAGACGGTATCGCTGATCTTGAAAATACATCATCAGATAACTACGCTGGTGTTTATATAGATCCGACTCGTGGTGCTATCTTACGTATCAACACTCAAAAAGCGACACTTATGGAATATTTCCATCAAGGTGGCGTAGTTGGTTATATCATTACAGCTTTACTAGCTTTAGGTATGCTAATTACTCTAATTCGTTTTGTTGACCTTACACTTACTACTAGTAAGATTAAGAGCCAGCTTAAAAATGTTGCTACACCGAATACAAATAACCCTCTGGGTCGTATTCTTAAAGTGTACCATGACAACAAGAACCAAGATGTTGAAAACCTTGAGCTTAAACTTGATGAAGCGATTCTACGTGAAACGCCGCGCATCGAAGCTGGTATCAATATAATCAAGATTCTTGCTGCAATCGCACCGTTACTGGGTCTATTAGGTACAGTAATCGGTATGATCTTAACGTTCCAAACAATCACATTGTTCGGTACGGGTGATCCGAAGATCATGGCAGGTAACATCTCTCTAGCACTTGTAACTACAGCGCTAGGTCTAATTGCTGCATTACCACTAATTCTACTTCATGCTCTTGTAGCTGGTCGTAGTAAGTCGGTATTACACATCCTTGATGAGCAAAGCGCGGGTATCGTTGCTACTCACGCGGAGAAGGAGAAAGCCTAATGCTAGTCCTGATGGAGATATGGGAATCTATCAGGGATTTTGTTGGCACAGGCGGCCAGGTTTTATACGTGGTCGCGATAGCACTCTTTCTGATGTGGGTTTTAATGATTGAGCGCTATTGGTTCCTACTTGCAGAATTTCCTCGCACAGCGAAAGAAATTGTAGCAAAGTGGGATGCCCGCCAAGACACTACGTCTTGGTACGCACACAGAATCCGTGAAGCATGGATTTCTGAAGCGTCTGAAAAATTAGATCAGCGTATGTTGTTGATTAAGACATTAGTAGCTGTTTGTCCTTTAATAGGCTTACTTGGTACTGTTACTGGTATGATCTCGGTTTTTGAAACCATGGCCAACCAGGGTACGGGTAATGCACGTTTAATGGCGTCAGGTATTTCAATGGCAACAATCCCAACAATGGCTGGAATGGTTGCGGCATTATCTGGAGTATTTTTTAGCTCACGTCTTGAGACAAAAGCTAAAATGGTGAAAGCCAAACTTATTGATAGTATGCCTCATCACTAGAGAGAGAATTAAATATGGCACGTAAACAACGTTTTCGTGAAGAAGAAGAAGCTGCGGTTGATATGACGCCAATGCTTGACATCGTATTTATCATGCTTATTTTCTTTATCGTAACTACATCGTTCGTTAAAGAGGCTGGTATCGAGGTCAATAAACCAAAAGCTGCCCAAGCTACTAAGCAAAAAAATGCTAACATTTTTATTGCTATTCGTAGTAACGGCGAGATCTGGGTTGATAAACAACAAATTGATGTTGAACGTATTTCAGCAAAAATCGAAAGTTTATTAGCAGAACAACCTACTGAAGTTGTGATTATACAAGCTGATAAAGAAGCTAAACACGGCACAGTGGTTAAAGTTATGGACCAGATTAAAGCGACGGGTGACAACCTTAGAATTTCAATAGCTGGAGATCAGTAATGATTCGTTTTCTGTTTTCACTGATTGCAGGTGGGGCAGTTACTTTCGGCTTGTTCTACTTCATGGCCTTCCTCATCTCTGGTGGGGCTGACCGTAATACGGAACAAAAAGAGCAGATCATAGTCGAAATAATGACGAATCCGCCTGAATCTAAGGTGCAGGAGAGGAAGCGTGTACCGCCTCCTCCACCACCACCGCCAAAGCAGCCGCCTAAGCCGCAGCCGCCACAGCCGGAAAATAATAATCCAAACCCTGGTGCTATGTCATTTAATATGGGTAGCATTGATGTTGGTAGTTCAGCTGGTGGACTAAGTGGTCCTGGTGCATTTGGACGAGATGGTGATGCGACACCTATCGTTCGTATAGAACCAAAATATCCAACGCAAGCAGCACGTGATGGTAAAGAAGGTTGGGTTCAACTTTCATTCACTATCGACGAGTTAGGTGGAGTAACTGACGTTGAAGTAATTGACGCAGACCCGAAACGTATCTTTGACCGTGAAGCTAAACGTGCACTGCGTAAGTGGAAGTACCGTCCTAAGATCATTGACGGAAAACCACAGAAACAACCAGGTTTACAAGTTCAATTAGACTTTAAACTTAACCAAGGCAACTAAGGAGGCGAGTAATGAGAAATTTTTCTAAAGTAACTGCTCTTGCGATTCTTATGTCTGTGACTGGTGCTACTTTAAGTGCATCTGTTTTAGCGGCGCCAGATTACGCAAAGATTGAAGAGCGTAAAAAAGCAAAAACTAAAATCATGGGCGAGCGTACTGGTAAAAAGGTAATTAAAGCATTTGACTTGTACAATGAAGAGAAAGTTGATGAAGCAATTGTTTTGCTTAGAGAGATCGATGCTTCGAATGACTTTGATAAAGCGACTGTAAATCGTTACTTAGGTAGCATGTACGCGCAAAAAGAAAAGTATGACGAAGCAATTAAATATTCTAAACAAGCAGTTGCCCCTGATATTTTAAACTTTGCTGATCAAGAACAAACTTTAAAGCTGTTAGGTGATTTATATGCTGGCACAGAAAAGTATCAAGAAGCCAAAAAAGCTTATGTTACTTGGATGGATTTTACCGGTGAAGAAGATCCTACGGTTTACACGCGTATTGCTCAAGCTAACTATCAGTTAGAGCAATTTCGTGATGTTTTTGAACCAGCAGATAAGGCAATAAAACTTCAAAAAGAACCTAATAAAGGTCCTTACCAACTAAAACTTGGTGCATACTTTGAACTTAAAGATTATGCAAACATGGTTAAAATTGGCGAAGAAATTGTTCGTGTATGGCCTGATGATAAAAAAGCTTGGGTTAGCTTAGGTAAGTATTACCTACAAACCGAGGATTATTCTAAAGGTTTAGCAACTATGGAAGTTGCATATAAGAATGGTTACTTTGAAAATGAAGTTGAATATAAAGTCTTATCTAACTTTTACTCTCTTAATGAGATCCCTTTTAAAGCAGCTGTAACGCTAGAAAAGGCCGTTAAGAGTGAAAAAGTAGAACGTACAAAGCAGAATGTTAGTGCGATTGCTAGTAACTACCATCGTTCTAAGGATCTAGAAAAAGCTGCTAAGTATTATGAAGAAGCTGCTAAATTTGATGAAGATGCTGAACTTTACCGTAAAGCTGGTTCATTACTTTTACAATCTGAAAAATTCAGTGCTGCTGTTGTTCGTTTGAACAAAGCATTAGAGCTTGGCTCTGACAAAAAAGGTACTATTTATTCAGATTTAGCTGAAGCGTATTACTATCAAGGTAAGTATAAGCAAGCATATGCTGCAATTACTAAAGCTATGGATGACCCTCGCACACGTAAGTTTGCAAAGGGTTGGTCTACATATATTAAAGATAAAGCCGCTCGCAACGGTGTTAAAATTTAATTTTAATTAGCTAAAGCAACTTATAAAAAGCCCCTCTGGGGCTTTTTTTATTGGAACTACTATGTATAAAAAGCTCTCTTTTTCATTACTACTGTGCTTATTTTTAGCTGCATGTTCAAAGCAGCCTCAACCTTATGAGTCATTTGAAGACGCACAAGTTGCTTTAAAAACTTTAAACATGGCACTTGTACTACAACCAGACGCTAAAAAAATCGATAGGATTACTAAAGAGCAATTGGTCTTTTCTGATGCGTATTTAGTTAAACGTCATACTATTTATCAGAACTTAATGGGTATGGAGCTTAATCTCAATCAAATTGCACAAGTAAACTACTTGGTTATTGCAGAGCGTTTTCCTGCGCGCTATTTTAGTTGGCCGGCTCAAGTAGACGTATTAAAAAACATGCTTGCTTTTGAGGGGTCAAAAAGTACGCCGGATAATATTATTACTTGGCTTAAGTTAACCCAAGATACGCTAGACAGTGCTAAACAAAGCAATTTAAAGCTGAATAAAATTGAGCTCACACTACTACAAAGCTATGTATTGAGTGCGATAGGTAGTAATGACGTTCAACCAGCGCTTAAGAGTCATATAAGAGCTTTTAGCGATTATTTAGCTAGTTACAAGCCTAGAGGTAGTGTTGGTCTGAGAGGCCTGCCAAATGGGTCACAGTGGTATCAGAGCAAACTTAATTACTTTAGCGGCGAAGTACATTCACCGCTAGAGTGGGTTACTCTTTTAAATGAAAATATAAAAGTATTAGATCGTGTTGCATTCGATAGTAAATTGTCTATTTCTCATAAAAAATCGTTTTTAGTGCAGTATCTATCGGATGAAAAATTAATTGAAGGGCTTGATTGGCAGGCTGATTATCAAGACTTACCTGCAATGGCGAGCAATACGAACATGTCTGATAAAGACAAAACATTGATGCTTGCAATGATGGAATCAGATATTGGCATTCATTACCATGCGTGGACTTTGCCACAGGCGAAGGTAAACCTTATGAAACGCTTAGAAATCACCCAAGAAGAGGCTCAATATTTAGTTGAAGATATAATACTCTACCCAGGGCAATCATTTAGCTTTATACAACAAATTATATAATGATTTGAAAGTGCGCTTATTGTGCGCACTTTGTACACCGTTGAGTTGCGGGGTCTAGTTCAAGTGATTTGGCTGGTATTTTTTCTTCACAGTCGCAGCAGTAGCCATATTGCCCAATTTCTATTTGGCTGACCGCCGCTTCTAATTTAGTCATGCGACTTATCAAAAACGCATACTCAGGACCTAGCTTCTCTGTTGCACAGTCTAACCATTCATTGTTTGCTGTATTATCTAAAACTTGTATTAAATGCTGATGTGTAGGGTAGGCTGATTTAGAAAGCATAGTTAATATATTTAATTTAATTTGTGCTATTTCATCGTTTAGTCTTTTTTGATGATGCATTATCAGTACAACCTTATTAAATTGGCTTCACGTTATACTGATATTATCTAGAGGCTTTAAGTTAGCCGTTATGATTTGAATCAAGTTGCGGTGCTTTGGCGTATTTATTTAATATGCTTGCCACATCTTCTTTACTTTTTAAACGCCTGATTTCATCAAATAAATCGATCGCTTGCGGGTATTGGCGTTTAAGGTAACCTAGCCATTGCTTTGTACGAGAAGCAAAGTACTTTTCATCTTTTGCAGGGTCTTGATGAATAGCAGAGTGAATTAAGTGATAAATAATATGCTCCCATTGAAGGCCATCATATTGTTCATTATTTACATGAGCTTTAATTTTTTTTGCTAAATCAGGGTGCGAAAGGGCACCACGACCAAGCATCAAATCAGTACATCCACTTCGTTTTTGGCAAAGCATTGCGTCCTCAACTTGCCAAATTTCACCATTGGCAACAACGGCAATATTTTTATCTTTTATTATTGGTGGAATTTTTTCCCAATAAGCTGGCGGGTTATAACCATCACGTTTGGTTCTGGCGTGTATAGCTACACTATTTGCGCCTGCGCTTACCACAGCATCAACAATTTCTTGGCTGTTACTGTCATCATCAAAGCCTAAGCGAATTTTTGCACTTACTTCATGTTTATCATCTACAGCATCTCGGACTGCTTTAATAATCGTATACATGTGGTCAGGATCTTTAAGCAGTACAGCACCCCCTCGACTACGATTAACGGTTTTTGCTGGGCAACCAAAGTTAAGGTCGACCCCATGAGATCCTAAAGCAATTGCTCTTACTGCATTTTCGGCTAACGGATTTGCTTCTTGGCCGAGTAATTGAACACGCACAGGAGTACCTGCTCGCGTAAATCCATTATTATGTAGCTCAGGGCAAAATCGATGAAAAACTTTATCAGGTAAGCATGTTTCAACCACTCTTACAAACTCGGTAACGCACAAATCGAACCCACCAATGTCTGTGAGTAATTGGCGCATTTTAAAATCAACGACACCTTCCATAGGTGCTAAAACAAGTTTCATAAAGTGATTAATTTTGATAAAAAACTGGACGCATAGTTTACCTGTAAATCACACATTGATAAATCTGTAATTACCAACCATATTTAATGTAGAAACCGCAAAAGTAAATATTATGAAAATAAATGAAAGTTTTTATTCTTGTACAGGTCTACTTAAGCATACAAGCAATTTAAAATACATTTTTATTGCTGAGATTTACAATACTTGATTAAAGAGAGTCACAAAATGAATACAGTTAAAAAAAATACAATCGCGTTAACTTTAGGTGCAGTAGTTGTTGGCTCTGCAAGCTTTGTATCTGCAGATGTACAAGCCAACCCATTTGAGTTTCAACAATTAGTGACAGGTTACCAACTAGACGCTAAAGAAGGTAAGTGTGGTGAAGGTAAATGTGGCGGCGATGCAAAAGATGCAAAAGCTAAAACAGAAGGTAAGTGCGGCGAAGGTAAATGTGGCGGCGATGCAAAAGATGCAAAAGCTAAAACAGAAGGCAAGTGTGGTGAAGGTAAATGTGGCGGCGATGCAAAAGATGCAAAAGCTAAAACAGAAGGCAAGTGTGGTGAAGGTAAATGTGGCGGCAACGCAAAAGATGCAAAAGCTAAAACAGAAGGCAAGTGTGGTGAAGGTAAATGTGGCGGCGATGCAAAAGATGCAAAAGCTAAAACAGAAGGGAAATGTGGTGAAGGTAAATGCGGCGGCGATGCTAAAAAAACTAAAAAAGAAGGTAAGTGCGGCGAAGGTAAATGTGGCGGTCGTTAATATCTTATTCTAAATAAGTTATGCTAAAAGGGCCTTAAGGCCCTTTTTTGATAAGTTAGAGGTAGTTATGACACAAATCCAGAGTACAGATTTCGGGATGGTGGGCCTTGGCCTACGACGAGAAATGCTTGATGAACTGCTTGAACACGTACCTAATCAAGTAGATTTTTTGGAAGTTGCACCAGAGAACTGGTTAAAACTAGGTGGACGCTTTAAAAAGCAATTTAGAACATTAACAGATGCAAATAATTTTGTGTGTCATGGATTATCACTGTCTATCGGTTCACCCGAACCACTGGATGTTGAATTTGTTAAATCTTTAAAAGTTTTTTTTGAAGAGCACAATATAAAAATTTTCAGTGAGCACTTAAGTTACTGTTCCGGTACAGGCCATATGTATGACTTAATGCCTATTCCGTTTACACAAGAAGCTATAGCACATGTTGTCCCTCGTATTAAACAAGTACAAGACATACTTGGGCAGCAAATTGCGATAGAAAATGTTTCTTACTATGGCGCTCCTGGACAGCAATTATCAGAGCTGGAATTTACAAATACCATTTTAGAGCAGGCAGACTGCAAGCTTTTACTGGATGTGAATAACATTTATGTGAATTCGATTAATCATGGCTATAACGCACAATCGTTTTTAACTGGGCTGCCTTCTAATCGTATTGCCTATGGGCACGTTGCAGGCCATTATAATGAGGCTGATGACTTAATAGTTGATACACATGGTGCTGATGTCATTGATCCTGTGTGGGAGCTACTGGATAAAGCATATGAAGTGCATGGCGTATTTCCAACCTTGCTTGAGCGCGATTTTAATATCCCTACCATGAATATTTTAACCAAAGAGTTAGATATAATTCATGAGCTACAAGCTAAACACATTACTTCAACGGTTTCAAAACAACGAGCTTAATATAAGCCTTTATAAATATTAAAAGAGTGCCTGGTTATGAGCTTTATTGAAATACAAAACGAATTTATGGCGCATATTCGCGAGCCTAAAAAAAATAAAAAGCCCAGCGGTATCGAAGACAGACGTATGGCCATTTATCGCGACCTATTTTTTAATAACATTGAAGGTTTTATATCATCAGGCTTTCCGGTATTAAAAACCTTATATACAGACAAGCAATGGCTGGTTCTTGTACGCCAGTTTTTTAGCGAATATGATTGTCATTCACCGTACTTTTTAGATATAGCAGGGGAGTTTATTAATTACTTATCAAGTGATTATAAAATGAAAAGATACGATCCCGTGTTTATGCTAGAACTTGCACACTATGAATGGGTAGAGCTAGATGTATCAATTGCACACGAAGATGAGCAAGAGCAAAAATTACAAACAACAGCGCTTACTAGTTCTGCTTTGTATTTATCGAAAACGGCAAGAAATTTAAGTTATCAATTTCCAGTTCAAAATATTAGCAATCGCTTTAAACCAAAAGAGCCATCACCTCAGCCTAATTATTTTGTTGTATATAGAGATGAAGATGATGACGTTCAATTTCTGGCTACGAATGCGATGACTGCTTTGTTGCTATCAACTATTGAGGCAAGTGATGGAGCGACATTTGACGACGTGTGCCAACAGGTATTCGCTCATGCACCACAGTTTAATGCAGATCAAATTGCTCAAGGCGCATTGGTTACCCTCAATGCAATGGTTGAACGCGGTGTAATTGTGACAAAAAATCAAGATTAAGGTCTTTATTGATGATTTTACATCGTCTATTATGGCAGCCTTATTTGTCGTGCTTAATAAAAGGTTGTACCAATGTCAGATGATAAAGACTTTAAAGATCCGTTCAACGCTACTTATTTTCTTGCTTTCTTAGCTGTATTTGCAGGGATTGGTTGTTTAAATGCAATATTAGGCTGGATCACTAGCTTAACTTAAAATGCATAGCGTTTATTAAGGCTGTTGCTTACTTCAGCCTTGAACCACTTTATTTTAATTACCCCCCATAGTTAATACTTCTTTTATAGTAACGCCAAACTCGCAATTAAAGGTTAGTTAAGGTTATAATCACCTGCTTTGTAATATAAACAATTGAGCAGTTAAAATTATGACTCAAGTAACACCAGCAATTATCAAAAACAGCATAACTACAATTGCTGATTATCCAAAGCCGGGCATCATGTTTCGCGATGTAACCACTTTAATGGCAAATCCAGAAGCCTTTAAAGCAACTATTGACGCGTTTATCGCAGAATATAAAGATCAGGGTTTTACTAAAATAATCGGCACAGAATCACGTGGCTTTATTTTTGGTGCGCCACTGTCTTACGCATTAGGCATTCCGTTTATTCCAGTTCGTAAACCAGGTAAGTTACCACGCGAAGTTATTCGTCAAGATTACTTACTTGAGTATGGTGAAGACACGCTAGAGCTGCATGTTGATGCAATTGTACCTGGCGATAAAGTATTATTAGTTGATGACTTATTAGCAACTGGCGGCACAATTGAAGCCACAGCTAAATTAGTTCATAAACTAGGTGGCGAAGCCACAGATGCTGCATTTGTTGTATCACTACCAGAACTTGGTGGCGAGCAGCGCATCAAAAAAATGGGTATTAAAATCCTAAAATTGGTTGAATTCGAAGGCGAGTAATCGATGAGTTATCAGGTTCTAGCGAGAAAATGGCGTCCTCAAACCTTTCATGAATTGGTTGGGCAGTCTCATGTTAAGCAAGCGCTTGTAAATGCGCTTACACAAAATAGACTGCATCACGCTTATTTATTCACTGGAACCCGCGGTGTAGGTAAAACGACTATTGCGCGTATTTTTGCTAAAAGCTTAAATTGCGACGAAGGTATATCTGCAAATCCGTGTGGCCAATGTAGCAGCTGTTTAGATATAGAAGCAGGGCGCTACATTGACTTACTCGAAATAGATGCGGCTTCTCGTACAAAAGTAGAAGACACCCGTGAAATACTCGATAACGTTCAATATGCACCAACACGTGGACGTTATAAAGTATACCTAATCGATGAAGTTCACATGCTTTCTAAGCACAGCTTTAATGCGCTTTTGAAAACGCTTGAAGAGCCACCAGAGCATGTGAAATTTTTATTGGCGACGACCGATCCTCAAAAACTACCAGTTACTATTTTATCTCGCTGTTTACAATTTAACTTAAATGCCTTGTCGCAAAGTGAGATTAAAACACAGCTTGAACACGTACTTACTCAAGAGCAGCTTAGCTTTGACACTGATGCACTTAGTATTATTTCAAAAGCCGCTGATGGCAGTATGCGTGATGCGCTTAGCTTAACCGACCAAGCTATTGCACAAACAAATGGTGATATTAATAATCAAGCAGTACAAACTATGCTTGGTTTAATGGATACTCATTATAGCCAAAGCTTGCTTGCAGCATTACTTGCACAAGATGGCGCTGCGCTAATGGATGAGATTGCGCAGGTGGCAAGTCGTAATCCTAATTATGTGGCATTGCTTGATGATTTAATTGCACTTACGCATTTGACTCAACTAACCCAGTTAGTGCCAGAAGCGGCAGGGCTAGATGAAAAAAATGTAGATTATATTGCTCATGTTGCACAACATACGAGCCCACAACAAATTCAAATTTATTATCAGTTACTGTTAAATGGTAAAAAAGATTTACAATGGGCACCAGAGCCTCGCTTAGGTTTTGAAATGATAATGCTAAGATTATTAGCATTTAAGCCTACAGACGCTCAACAAACTGTACACACAGTAAACGAAGAGCCGGCCCCAAATAAACAAGGCCGCGCAAATGCACTGCGAGATATATTAAATAAAAATAAAACATCGCAAAACACTGTAGCTAGCCAAAGTAGTGTCCCTGTAAATAATACTAAGCCAGTTAGTAATACAGAGCAGCCTAAATCCCTTGAGATAGAGCCTTTACCAAATGTTGCCGCTCAGACATCGAATAATGATGTCGTACAAAGTAATAATGAGCCAACCCAAGTTGCAGTAGAGCAACCGCTTCAAGAAAGTGAAAACGCTTTTGAACAACAGGCTTCAACTAATGATCAACCACAAACCAATGTTGTTTCGGATGCTCAAGCCCAGCGCCAAAGTGAAGATGAAGCTTACATGCAACATAGTGATGCTGAGCAAACGTTAGCTTCGCAGTTTGATGATATAATGAGTAGCGCTGTAGATCAGGGTTTTAAACCTGCACCTACTGCAAACTCAGAGTCTTCACCAGAGCCCTTAGCAAATCACAATGCAAGTACGCCAATAGCTGAACAAGAAGCGCAGGCGCAATCTGCCATTGCTCGTATTTTACGTGACAGAAACATATCGGGTGCGGGTAGGTTATCAGGCAAGAGTACAAGTACATCTGCAAATAATGTAGCAGTGCAGCCAAGCCAAGCGCCTGCTAAAAAGCCAGAACAGCATCCAAGAATGCCTAAAGCCCAAAGTGTTCATCAAGGTAGTGCAGATACAAGTGCAAGTGAGCTTAATAGCCCTTCAAGTACTGGGTCTGGCGATATCCCTCCTTGGGCAACTGATAGCGAAGGTGAGAGTGAAAAAAAGCATGAGCTCCCAGTAACAGGGGGCCAAACTCAGGCACATAATCACTCCAACATAAAGCCAACTAGTAAGATTGATTTTAAAGCAAAGCACCAAACAATTACTGAAAATCTTGCGCCAGAATTACTTGAGCAAATAAACCCTCAAAAAGCGCCTGAAATAGTGCCAGAGGAAGTAAGTATTCCTGCCCCTGATGATTTTCAAAGCCCAATTAGTGAAATTAGATTTGCACATCAACAAGATGAATGGGCTTATTTAATTAAACGTATGGGACTGGGTGGTCGTATGCGCCAATTTGCATTGCATTCAATATTTACCAAGCAAGGCAACAGTTTACATATAGACGTTGATGAATCACAAAAGCATTTAGATACACCGATGCTTCGCCAAAGATTAGATGCCGCATTGTCGAGTATTTATGAGCATAACGTGTCGTTAAGTATTAATTTTGCTAAGGGAGTTATTGACTCTCCTTATCTTATTCAGCAAAAAATTGATGCAGGTCGTCATCAACAAGCAATCGATGTGATCACATCTGATGAAAACATAGTACAATTTCAGCAAGTATTTAGCGCCGAAATTGACGAAAACAGTATTCAGGCATTGTAATTACTTACAATCGCCCTTATGTTCATGTTAATTAATGTATTAAAAGAAAGAGAGAAAGTTATGTTTAAAGGTGGAATGGGCAACATGATGAAGCAAGCGCAGCAAATGCAAGATCGCATGCAAAAAGCCCAAGACGAAATCGCAACATTAGAAGTTGTTGGCGAAGCCGGTGCCGGTTTAGTTAAAGTAACCATGCTTGGTAACCACAATGTACGTCGTGTTCAGCTTGATGAAAGCCTTATGGAAGACGACAAAGACATGATTGAAGACTTACTTGCAGCAGCATGTAACGATGCTGTACGCCGTGTTGCAGAAGAAACACAAGAGCGCATGGGTAAAGTAACTGGCGGTATGCAATTACCACCAGGTATGAAAATGCCGTTTTAAGTAAATAATGCAACTTTCAGATAGTTTAAATCAGCTTATAGAAGCACTGCGCTGTCAACCGGGCATTGGTCCAAAGTCAGCGCAACGTATTGCTTTTCACTTGCTTGAGCGCGACCGAAAGGGAGGCACTCAGCTGGGCAATGCATTGACTAAAGCAATGACAGCCATAGGGCATTGTCAGTCTTGTCGTACTTTTTGCGAACAAGCTCAGTGCGATATTTGTTTAAGTACAAAACGCCAAGACAGCGGCATATTATGTGTTGTTGAATCGCCTACTGATGTGCTTGCCATTGAGCAAACAGGTCAGTATTTAGGGCTATACTTTGTTTTAATGGGTCATTTATCGCCAATTGACGGTATCGGCCCTAAAGAAATTGGCTTAGACGTTTTAGAGCAAAAACTTGCTCAAGGCGGTATTAATGAGGTTATTTTAGCGACTAACCCTACCGTTGAAGGCGATACTACGGCTCATTATATTGCTCAGCTTTGTCATAAATATAAAGTAGGTGCTTCGCGTATTGCTCACGGTATTCCTGTGGGAGGCGAGCTTGATTTAGTAGATGGTAGAACGCTTATGCATGCTTTTAGCGGCAGGCGTTTAGTTACACAAGACTAACTCTAAGTCACTATTTGAAAAGATATTATAAAAGCCTACATGATTAAATTATGTAGGCTTTTTTGTTTTTAAGGTAAGCTTAGAAGCAATCTAATACCAATCCGCAATAATACTTAATCATTTTGCGGGGCTAAACGTGTCGCTACCTGCGTTAAAAAATTCTCATTTAGAACAACTAAATAGCGAGTTTTTTGCCTAGCTATCAACACGTTTTCCCGCCCTCAAAATAGATCATTTAATTAAACGAATTGGTATAATATATTTTTGGGCTATGTCTCTAATTAGTAAGGAATACAATGAAAGATAATCAACCCTACCAAGGTACATTACTGGGTAGTAAGCGTTTTTTACCGCTTTTTATTACGCAGTTTTTCTCAGCAATAAACGATAACGTGTATAAGCAATCAGTGCTTATTCTATTGATATTTCAGGCTGCAACGCTTGCTGATGGCGCACTTTATTCAAATATTGCTGCTGGGTTATTTATCCTACCTTTCTTTTTATTTTCAGGGATGGCGGGGCAGCTAGCTGAAAAAACAGAAAAATCCAAACTAATTAGAATCGTAAAACTATGTGAAATCCCTATTATGGTTGTAGGGGCTGTCTCGATTTTAACGCAGTATGTTTGGCTGATGTTAGCCACCGTATTTTTAATGGGCGTACAAAGTACGTTTTTTGGTCCATTAAAATACTCTATTTTACCACAGCACGTAGCCCCTAACGAATTAACAAAAGCGAATGGCTTGGTTGAATCAGGCACGTTTGTGGCGATACTAATAGGTACAATTTTTGGCACCTATTATATTACTCAATCAGTAGGCCCTACGCTTATAAGTATTGCCGTATTAGTACTGGCCGTTATGGGGTATGTGAGCAGTCGCTTTATACCCATTAGTGAGGCGAACGAGCCTAACTTAAAATTTACCTATAATATATTTTCATCCACGAAAAACGTATTTTCAGCACTTAATTCGCAAACAGAATCGGTTGGTAAATCAGTACTTGGGATCAGTTGGTTTTGGTTAATTGGCGCAATTGTTTTAACCTCCTTACCAAATTATGTAAAACACACAATGGGCGGCGATGAACTGGTTGTAACTAGCGCGCTTGTTGTGTTTTCACTAAGTATTGCTATTGGTTCGTTATTGTGTGAAAAGCTTTCTCGCTCTCGAATAGAATTAGGAATTGTGCCTTTTGGCGCCATTTTAATTACCGTGTTTTTATACTTACTGAGCCAAGAGAGCGCTATTAGCTCTTATTTACCTCAAAACCTTGAATTATTGACGCTTGATCAGTTATTAAAAACAGGCGACATGGTGTGGCATTTTGTATGGATGGCAGGCATTGGTATTGGCTCTGGTTTTTACACTGTACCGCTGTATGCGCTTATTCAACAGCGCACTGAAGAATCTAGTCGCTCACGAGTTATAGCCGCTAACAATGTCTTAAATGCGTTGTTTATGGTGGGCAGTGCTATTTTAAGCATTGTTACGTTGTCTATTTTAAAGTGGAGTATTTCAGAACTTCTGTTGTTACTTGCTGGTTTAAATCTACTTATCTCTATTTATATCTATACAAAAGTCCCTGAGTTCTTTTTACGTTTTGTTATTTATATTTTGGCTATTTGTATGTACAGAGTGCGCACAAAAGGGGAGAGTAATATTCCGGATGAAGGCGCTGCTGTTGTTGTGTGTAATCATGTCAGTTTTGTCGATTGGATGTTTATTTTAGCAACATCACCAAGACCAATCCGATTTATGGTATTTGCCCCTATTTATTATTCACCAGCACTGCATTGGTTATTTAAAATGGCTAAAGCTATTCCAATTGACAGTGAAAAAACCAACCCTAAAGCGTTTAAAAAAGCCTTTGACGAAGTTGCATCCGCGCTTGATAAAGGCGAGCTCGTTGGTATCTTCCCAGAAGGGAAGCTAACGAGTGATGGCTCAGTGGATATTTTTCGCCGTGGAATAGAACGTATTATTAAGCGCTCACCCGTACAAGTTATTCCGGTGCATTTAGGTGGGTTATGGGGGAGCATGTTTAGTCGAAAAGCTAAGTGGCAATTACCCCGATTAAAATGGTCTTTAGTGTCTGTTACCGTAGGTGAAGCTATTGCCGCTGACAAAGTAACTGCTGATGATTTGCGCGAGCAAGTTTTGGCTTTAAAAGCGCTTCATTCTAAAGGTATTGATTAACTTAATGATTAACACAACACCTGAGTCTAACTTGATAGATCATATTATTATTGACGACTTTGTAGCGCCTAAATGCGATGGGTTTATTGACATATTATATCAAGATGATGATATTTTGCTTATTAATAAACCCAGTGGGCTATTGAGTTTATCGGGCAAAAACCCGCTTAACTGGGACTCAGTACATTATCGTTTAGTGCATGGTCAAAAGGGATTAACAGCCGCTTTTCCTGAAGCGAAGTTACCGCACCGATTGGATTTGGGTACGTCTGGCATTATGATTGTTGGGCTAAACGGTGCAGCGTCAAAGCACCTTAATAAACAATTTCAGGCACGCATAATTCATAAGCGTTATGTAGCGATGCTAGAGGGAAGCTTGGCTGTTGATGAGGGGCAAATTACTGCACCAATAGCGAAAGACAAGCTGCTTTTTCCGCGTGTTAAAATTTGCCAAACTACGGGTAAAGCTGCAGTGACTGAATACAAAGTGCTTGAGAGATTCAAACAACCATACAGAACCCTAGTACAATTTACACCCGTGACTGGGCGCACTCATCAATTAAGAATACACAGCCAGTTTATAGGTCATCCTATTTTAGGCTGTGATTTGTATAAAAGCGCGCAAAGCGAACACATGGCAGAGCGCTTGCAGCTGCATGCGAGCGACTTACATTTTGAACATCCAACCAGCGAAAAACGCATTCATGGTCAATGTCCTTGTCCGTTTTAATTATCTAATGTAATAATCGTTAAACGATTATTACATTAATACCAAGGCGTTTAAGCCCCTCTAAATAATTGTTTGGTATATTGCTGTCGGTAACCACGGTGGTGACTGCTGCCGGTTCAAGAATTTTATGTAGGCAAACATGTTCGAACTTAGATGAATCAGTAACAATTATTATTTCAGACGCGATTTTACACATCACTCTATTCAACACTGCTTCAGCTTCAAAGTATGTGGTAATACCGCGTTCCATATGAAAACCATCAACGCCTAAAAATAGTTTATCAACATGTAAATCTTCTAAGCACTTTTCAGCTGAGCTGCCAAAAAAAGACATGTTTTTACGTCTTAATGTACCGCCAAGTAACATAACGTCTATTTCGTCATACACCGACAGCTTATTCACTACATTTAAACCATTAGTAATAATAGTCAAATCTTCTTTATCTTTTAAGTGCGCCGCAATTTGAATGGTGGTCGATCCCGAATCTAAAATGATTGAATCACCAGAGTTAATTAATTGGGCTGCGGCTTTACCAATACTGAGTTTTTCTTCAGCATGGAGTGTTTGCTTTCGGTCTATGGCGAGTTCGGTTTCAATTACATTTGTTTCTTTCAGCATTGCCCCCCCGTATGAACGAGTTGCAATACCTTGCTGTTCTAAAAAACGCAGGTCTTTTCTTATTGTAACAGTTGATACGTCATACTTTACGGCGAGGTGAGGAACTTGTACGCTGCCTATTTCCTTTAACATTCGACTAATTTGCTCACGTCTTTGGCTAGTGTCGCGCATAATTTCCCTTTTATAAAAAGTTTCAAACTTAAATAATGAAGCCTGATTATATATGAAATGAAACATTTTACCAATAAAGCCTTTCGGTTTTATAAATAATTAGAAAAATAATATGCGCTATAAATTAAAGTATAGCGTGATGATTCGCCTACCTATCTTTTCAAGTGTATCAGTAAGAGGGAGAAACTTATTTAATGTAAAAGCCACTCGAGATGTGAGTGGCTTGGTATCAAAAAGAAGTCATAAAGAGTATCGTTTTATTTAACAATTACTTGTTTAAACCCTTCGTTTAAAACTCTGAAACGAGCTTGTCGACAACGGCCTCAAGATAATCTTTTTGTGCAGTATTAAACCCCATATGTTTAACCCTTATGTTCCCATCCTTGCCTATTAGATAGGCTGTTGGCATAGCTATAATTTCGTAATCAGTGCCCACTGTACTGTTATAGCCAGCTACAACAGGGTATGAAACAGGGTGTTGAGTTAAAAACGCATTAGCAGCCTCAGACTCTTGCTCTAAGTTTATTGCAATTACCTCAAAGCCTTTGTCTGTATACTCTTCTCGCAGCGCATTTAAAAAAGGAAATGAGCGGCGACATGGTACGCACCATGACGCCCAAAAATCAACATACACTACTTTGCCTTTATAATCGGATAGGGTGATCGTGTGTTCATCGTTTAATAACGGTAAAGAAAATGCTGGTGCAGTATCTTTTACCGCTAACGGCTGAGCTATACAAAAAGAGCACCCTATATACAACAATAAATAGATAATTGACTTCATTAATTAATCGCCTTTGTTGGCGTCAACTCTAATAATAAGTAACCTTTAAATTGAGTATTTAACTTAGCGTTAGTACCTGAGGTTGTGCCTAAAATTTTATTATTCACATAGTCTTTTATTTGATACTCGCCTTGTTCTAACCCTCTTAGTTCCACTTCGCCATCCCAGCTATCGGCATAAAATGCGTAATACATATTAGCGCCTTTTTGTATTGCATGGGTTTCTGGGAGGTCAAAACCAATATCGTATAACTCCCCTAAATAGATACCTTTAGGCAGCATTTTTTCTTTGTATATATCAATCCATTTTTTCCATGTTTGTTCTGTTTCTTTATCTAAGGCAAATTCAGCGGCAATACCCGTTGAGTTAGGCATGGTAAATTTTGTACCAACAATGCCTCCAATGCCAACTGATGAAGCAAAGTCATTGGCATTATCACTAAGCTCAACATGATCTCCATAATAAGGTGATGATTCGCCCATTAAACCTTTTAGCGTTTTTCCCTTGTGGCGTATTTGCCAAGACGATAACGGATCTGAGCTAACAGTTTGATTCATAAAAGGCAAGTTATGGAAAGCGTAAGATGTGCCGCAAGGACAAATTTCAATCACCGCATCGGGTTTTACTTCTTTTGCTGTTTTAAATATTTCTTCCCAATACTCGGCTAACTTTTCTACAGACTCTTCTGGGTATGCATGATTGTGTGCAGGGTTATAACAAGGCGCAACGCCGTTGAGGTGTTGTCCGTCAATCTTAAGCCCTTCATATCCCCATTCCCCCAGCATTTTGCGAACAAGTGCTTTACTGTGCTCAATTGTGTCTTTGTAGGCAGGGCAAAGGTAAAAACTATTCCACCATGTTACGTCTTGAACAGCTCCATTTTCATCAAGTAATAACATGTCGGTGTGTTCGTGTAATAAGTCGGTGCCAGGATCTACCGCTAAAGGAGCCCACCATAATTTTGCTTTTAGCCCTGCTTCGTTTATTTTAGATACAAAGGCTTTCATATCTTCATCGCCATTAGGGAACTTTTTACGGTCTAAGTACCAATCACCTTCAGCTGTCTGCCAGCCATCATCGAGAACAGCCCATTCTAAACCCATTTTTTTAGCGGTTTCTAATGTACCAAGTACTTCATTTACGTCAAAGTTACGGTCGTAACCCCACGCACACCAAATTGGCTCGTATGCTGAGTCGGGTACATCAGCCATTTTTAACCCTTTATCAGCCATTACTTTGCGGTAGCTTTTAAGTGTGGCGTAATAATCGTTATTATGGACGTTAACAAAGGTTTGAATGGTATTAAGTGTTTCACCTTTTTTGAGTTCATTTCCTTTCTCAAGCTCAACGTGAATTGTTGCACCGTTATCTGTTTTTGTATAATTAAGTGGTAATGAAACTAATTTAGGCGATGTTTCGGTATGACCGACGGCAATACCTATATCTTTTCGCCATAAATCGACTATTGCAGTGCCGCCGCCGTAATCTGATGAGTTCATACCCATGTAATTTTTCTGGCTATAACCAGGTGTGATTGGGGTTATCCAATCTCTTCGATCTTCATAAGAAGCGCCCTGATAAGACCAGTAGGCGGGCTGCTCGGTTTGAACCGTTTTATTGTCTGAAAGTGTGTAGTCGTTATTAACCCATTTAACAATTTTAATATTAGCGTCAGTTGTATTCGTGTAACTCACATTAAAAAATGCCATAGTCGGGTAGCGTTTATATACACTCACAACAGTTTTTTTAAGCAGTCCTTGTGATGATATACCGCTTAGCTCTACTTGGGTGCCGTAGCCTAATTCGTTTTCTATTGGCTGCACTTTTTTTTCAATAAAGTTAAAGTCGCTAATCACGTTTTTATCAAGTGTCACCACATATTCACTAGGCTTAATGTCGCCTAACGCTATTTGGTTTCCGTTTACATTCCCGACAATATGACTATGCAGTAAATTATTAAATTCTAAAGAAAGAGCATCTGTTTTTACGGTGTAAACTATATCATTGTTGATAGTTGAGTTAATTGCTTGTTTAGAGCAGCTTACAAGTGAAAAAGTGCTAATGGCGCAAATGAGTAAGTTAGAGGTGTAATTTTTTTTCATTATTTAACCTTTAAAATAATATATGTTGAAAGTGCAAAGCTAACGATTAGTTTGCACTTATATTGAAAAAACGAACGGCGTTGTTAGCATACAAATTATCAACAACGCTTTTTGGTAATGCCAAACCCACGATATCGCCATCCACTTCAGGCACACTTAATGACTTATCTGTATTTAGATACAGCCAGTCTTCAGTCCATTTTTTATGAGCTTCTTTTTTAAGCTGCATATCAGTAGCGTCAGGAGCGTGAGTTAAATCAGTCGCATATAAAATACGAGTTTGATATTTAATAAAAAATTCACGTACTTTCTGTTTATCGAGTTTTGATTGATACTGAATTTGCCCCATTCTTGCTGCCAAATCGACAACTGCATTTGGGTAGGTATCTAAAAATAAGGCTATTTCATCAACGCTCCACTCTAAACTTGCTAAGTGTGCTCCCATAAAATGCATATTAGGGTGCTTATTAAGCATATTGTTACGAACTTGCATTTGTTGCTCATAGCTTGGCATTTCAGGGTGTAAATACATATGGTATTGCGGATGAGCTGCAAAATATTGTTTATCATTATTTACCGTCATTTTACTCACAGGTAACCAGCAATTTTTAGGCTCGCCTTGATGACCAATCAATGGAATGTTTTTATTGGTTAAATGGTTAAAAATAGGATCGAAAAGAGGATCGTCAATCATTACCAAATTTTGCTTTTGGTTTTTAAAATCCATCCCTATGTTTTTCCATACTTTTACTGCTTTAGCGCCTTTATTTATTGCCAAATCAATGCGTTTAATTACATTGTTTTTCCATTGGGGTGTGTCTGCACCTTGCATTGAAAACGTGGTAACGAAATAAAAATTAAGCGGGTATTTTTTCGAAAGTAACTGCGCAATACTCGCTTGTTTATCAATACTAGGAAAGTCGGGGTAGTCGACGTTTATTGATAGTAACTTTATGTTGTCTTTTTGCGCTTGCTCAATAAAAGCCGCAGACGTGTTATTGGCATGTACATGAGCGTCAATTTTATTTACTGAGTAGTAATCGCTCATTGTGTAGTGTGCGTTGTTAGCTTTATCACTTACGCCTGAGCAACCGGTTAGAGAAAATGCGAAAATAGAAATAGCGCCAATGTGTTTTTTCATAATAGCCTCTCAAAAATTAGTTACTTGATTTGTTATCTTCAGGTTCTATAGCCAATAATATTGCTGCGATAATGGCGAGTATGATGCCTAAAATCTTAAATTCATTCGGGATAATTCCAATAAAAAGAATACTTAATATTGAAGAGATTAAAGGGGCACCTGCGTTTGTTAAAGGCGACACTACCATTGCTTTACCATAACGAAATGCATAAACCAGGCATAAAGCACCAATAGAATTTAGGATTTGAATACCTGCAATTGATGGGATTGTACTAAAATCAAAGTCTTTTAATGATTGTGTATCAGTCATAAAGTAAGCAACAGGAATTAATAGAAGCGCTGTAATTGTCATGTAAAAAAAGATGCTTTCGGCGTTCATGTGGTTATTAGAGAACTTCATAAAAAAAGCTTGTAGCCCCCATGCAGCCATCACTGAAATAGCGAGTAAGAACCATACTAAATTGTGTGTACTTGATTCATCGCCTTGTGAGTATTCAAATAATGGCAGTGTTATTAGCGCTAAACAAATACCAATAGTGCCTAGCTTGCCAGTACGTTCTTTGAGTAATAAAAAAGACAAAACGATAGTGATGAGTGGCGACAATGAAACAATGGGGAAAATAAGGTAAGCAGGGCCGGTATCTACAGCATGGAACAACAGCATTTGACCACCAGAGCCAAGAAACCCAATTGTACACCCCAGTAAAATTGAGTATTTATCAGTTGCTAATTTCCAGCCGACTAATTTAAGCGCAATAACACAAGGTATGACCATCGTCACAGCCCAAATAGAATAAATAATTGTTGAAGGAGTACTGCTTGCGAGCATTGCGGTCAATGCACCCCATAATCCCCACATAACGGTAACAGCGACCGCGAAAAGTAACCAAGGTTTTTGCATTTTATATATCTCTTATTATATTGGTGATATCTTTTTATCGTATTTATATGATGTGAAGTTATATGTAAACGTTGTTATCGAATGCCTATATATTTTATATAGGCATTCGTTTTTAGCACTAAAACTTAAAAAGATGCACGTACGCCTAAGCTAAGTGTTCTTCCATATAATTGAATAGAACCGGGCATATCATCTCGACCTTGAAATGTTTGGTTTGATTCATCAAGCAAATTTTGTGCTTCAACAAAGACTTGAAAGTTTTCATCAATGTTATATTGCAATGACGCGGAAACAATATATTGCTCATCCATAGATGTTTGATAATCATCACCAAGAGGGCTAAATGAGTCAGTTACGTAGTCATCGGTATAATCGAGTGCTATTTGGGTGCTGAATTTATCATCTTCATAAATGAATGAAACAGAGTATGAGTTATCAGCAACGCCTGTTAACGGACCCGCATCTACCCCATCGATTGTTGTACTAGTGTCTGTATAGGCATAGCTTGCGGTAAATCCAAAGCCACTTTCGAAGAATTTCTGTACACTTAGTTCAGCACCTAAAACTTCTGCTGAATCGCCGTTAATAGGCTGAGTTACTTGGAATGTTTCGGATGCAATTTCTACTTGAGTGGTATTTATTGTAATAAAACCGTCTAAGTCTTTCCAAAATATAGCACCGGCTAACATTCCACCTTCTTCAAAATACCATTCTAGAGAAAGATCGGCTTGATCTGAAAATACCGGCTCAATACTTGGGTTGCCACTAATCGCCATAGTGAATAACCCCGACTGTGCGTTATCGGTCGTAAGTGGAGCCAATTGATCTAAAGTTGGTCGCGATAATGACTGTGCTAATGCGCCACGTAACAAAAGATCTTCGCTAAGGTAAAGGCCCGCATTTATTGCTGGGAGCAATTTGCTATAGCTTCCTTGTGCTTCTTGGCCGGCACTGTCTGAATAGGTAACATCCCAAGATGGATTCGCTGCGTCGGGGTTAACGATTTGTATAGACTGAATAGAGTTATAAGAATATTTAGACGACACTTCGGTTTCAATCCAACGTAAACCAACATTGGCAAACCATTCTTCGCCGGCTAAATCGGCTTGAACATAAATTGCGGTCGTATCTTCTGTAATATCATAAGAATTTACAGGGTTAAAAATAGGTGACCATAAATCAGACTCATTCTCGCCAAATGTTCTTTCATTCCCTAAATAGTCTGTAATTGTTTGACCATCTGATGCCGCTAAACCGGCCGCATAATCAGGGATACTAAAAATCGGAAAAGAGCGGGGGATATTTGCAGAATCACCAGCAAAAAAATCATCATAAGGGAATTCTCTGGTAACATCAGCGCCCACTTCGCCAAAAGTGAACGGATAGCCACAATAATTACAGGCGCCTAGTTCATAGTTATCGTAAGCGGTATTTGTTTTATCTCTTGATGTAAACGCAGCACCAAACTGTACTTTTGGCATGTATTTATAATCGAGAAGTAGCTCCGCATCTAATGAAACACCGGTAACGGTGTCTTTAATGTCGCTGCCATCACGAGCAGCCCAGTGCGGTGAAAAATCGTCATTCCCAAAGTCGTCAGATGTTCTACCTTGTGTCCAGTTTGCAATGTAATCAGGTAAACCGCCAGAATTAGATTCGTAATGACCAGTATGCGCACCAGGCGCACCTGCAACAACGTAAGTGTTTTTACCGCCGGAGTCACGCTCAGAACTTGATTGGTAAATATCACCTTTAATAGTCAAGTCATCGGTCGCATTAAAAGTACCACTTAAGCCAAACATTTTGGTATCAACAGTTCTGTGTTCATCCAATGTGATTAATTCCATCGATACATCTGCAATATCCATTGCTGTTACAACATTACCATCGAGAACAATATTAGATAATCGATTTTGTGCAGCGCTTTCGTCTGCCATATAAAAAGACTGCGAGTATCCAGTTGCATCAGATTCTAGTTTGGTAAGCATTACATCGGCAACAAGTTCAAAACGATCGGATACTTTCCATTCAATCGAAGACGTAACACCGGTGCGTTTAAAGTCAGTCGCATAAACACCGAGTGCGTATGAACCAGGCATAACAAGGTTGGTTTCATCAGATGTGATATTTCCATCATTGTTTACATCGTATGATATTTCATCATCGACACCAAAGAAGAAATTATCAAACATCTCATCGGTGCGTCGAGTGCCTGTTGAGTGTGATAAGCCAAAAATGAAGCCAACGGTATCATCAGCGAACGTATTACTATAAATAGCATTTAATTTTTTACCGGTATCTTCTGATAAATCATTGTAATCAGCGGTAGCAGAAAAAAGCATTTGCTGGCCTGGGTTATCAAAGGCACGCGCTGACTTAAGGTTAACAGCACCACCAATACTGCCTTCTATATTTTTGGCTTCTACTGATTTCCATACATCCGCGCCACTTATCATTTCAGAAGGGAGTACATCAAATGCAAAGTTACGACCGCCATCGTCGGTTGCTAAAATTCTGTTGTTAAGTGTTACAATACTAAATTCTGGTCCTAGTCCTCGAATATTTACATATTGAGCTTCACCACCACGTGTTCGGCTAACTGTAATCCCCGAAATGTGAGAAAGGGAATCCGCTACATTATTATCAGGAAACCGACCCAACTCTTCGGCGGCAATTGAATCAACTAAAGATTTAGCCTCTTGTTTTATATCTGACGACTTAGCAAGACTGCCACGTACACCTGTAATACTAATTACTTCAATGTCTGTACTTTCTTGCTTTTCTTGAGCTAGCACTTGTTGATGACATGCGCCAAATATTGCAATCGTCAATAAGGTTTTTTTAAAGCTGATCCTGTTGTTCATAATATTCACCTGTTGGATTTTTTATTGTAATAAATATAGAAATCATTCTACTAAACCGCACAATCATACTGGAGGACATTGAAACTACTGTCAAACGAAAAGTGACAATAAAATGAAATTAAATTAAAGTAATATTAACAATTGAGATTGATTTGCAATCTAAATGCATCTTTTTATTTAACTTTAGTGTTTTTAAATTCAAAGTGAAGCTAAATGAAACTAAAAGTTGTTTACTTGTTTCTATGTTTGTTTCATACTCAGCTCAGTTATTTAAAAACATTTCAGTTTTAACTGCTTTATTAGGAGGTCAATTGAAAGTATTACTAGATTTAATTCAACAGCATAAAATGGGTAAACAAAATGGATTATATTCAGTGTGTTCATCACACCCATTAGTGCTTGAGGCTGCTATGAAGCATGCATTAAGTAAGGGTGAACATCTGATAGTTGAGGCAACGTCTAATCAAGTGAATCAAGACGGTGGTTATACGGGGAAAACACCGAGTGATTTTTATGATCTAATCCATGTTTTAGCTAATAAAGTAGGTTTACCTCTTAATAAAGTTATTTTGGGTGGAGATCATTTAGGCCCAAATTGTTGGCAGGATTTATCCGCTGATGAAGCGATGGCTAAATCAGATGTACTTATAGATGCTTATGTTAGTGCTGGTTTTAGAAAAATTCATTTAGATTGTTCAATGTCTTGTTCAGATGATCCTGTTCCCTTGGGGGATGCTGATGTTGCTAAACGTGCGGCTCGGTTGTGCGCTGTAGCTGAAAAAACATGGCAGAAAGTAGGCGGTGAACCACCAGTGTACGTTATAGGTACAGAAGTGCCGGTTCCAGGTGGAGCGCAAGAAGGGCTCGATTGCTTAGAAGTTACATCGCCTGAAGCGGCGAATGAAACAATTAATGTGCATTATGACGCGTTTAATAAAGTGGGCTTAAAAGATGCTTGGGAGCGTATTATTGGTTTAGTTGTTCAGCCAGGTGTTGAGTTTGATCACCATAAAGTAATTGCCTTTGAGCCAGAAAAAGCGGTCGTATTGAGTCAATTTATTGAGTCAAATAAAAATATGGTGTTTGAAGCACATTCAACTGATTATCAATCCGTTGGGCATTTGAGTGAATTAGTAAAAGGGCATTTTGCCATATTAAAGGTTGGTCCGTGGTTAACATTCGCGCTTCGCGAGGCCGTTTGGGCTTTAGATGCTATTGAAAAAGAGTGGATAGACTTAGAATCACTCTCAAATGTAAAAAGTGTCATTTTAGAAGCAATGCATGAAAATCCAGTCTATTGGAAAAAGTATTATGCAACAGAGGCAAAACAACAAGCCTTAGATTGCCAGTACAGCTTAAGTGACCGAGTTCGTTATTATTGGCCTACGCCAAAAGTTGATTTTGCATTAGATCTATTGATTAATAATCTTCAGCTTTCTCCACCGCCTTTAACGCTACTTAGCCAGTTTATGCCCGAGCAACATCAAGCTATTAAAGATGGAAAACTAAAAATGAATATACGTGAATTAATTTTTCATAAAATTTCTCAAGTATTAGAGCAGTATTCTGTTGCTTGTAATACAGCTGTTAACGCTCAAAAAAAGGACGCTTAACCTATGACTTACTTAAACTATTCTCAAGATTTATTAAAAGAGAAAGACGCGTATTGGACGGCAAAAGAGATTCAACAACAGCCAGCGTGTTGGGATAAAGTGCTGTCTAATTTAATACAAGTTCAGCCTAGTATTGATGCATTTTTGAAACCTATTTTAGCAAAGCCTAATTTACGTATTATTTTTACAGGCGCAGGCACATCTGCTTTTGTTGGCGAGAGTATTGCCCCTGCGGTTTGTGCTAAGTTAGGTAAACGAGTAGAGGCGATAGCTACAACTGATTTAGTATCAAATCCACATGATTATTTTCAATCGGATATACCGACTCTTTTAGTGTCGTTTGCTCGCTCAGGAAATAGCCCAGAAAGTGTTGCATCTGTTGACTATGCTGATTCATTAGTTAAAGAGTGTTACCAGTTAGCAATTACATGTAACGAAGAGGGCGAGTTGTATAAGCGTTGCTCTGGTACTAATAAATTTGCTTTATTAATGCCTCCAGAAACAAACGACATAAGCTTTGCAATGACGTCGAGCTTTAGCTCGATGATGTTATCTGCATTGTATGTATTTTGTCCGGTAGAAAATTTCAAATTACAATTTGAAAAAAGCATGGCCGCTACAGAGTCGTTAATAACGCGCTATGACCAAATAATAAAAACAGTTGCAAATAAAAAGTACGAACGCGTTATTTATCTTGGAAGTGGGATATTTAAAGGGCTTGCTCGAGAAGGTGCATTAAAATTACTTGAGCTTACCGACGGTGTAGCAGTGTCGAGCTTTGATTCTCCGTTAGGATTCAGGCATGGACCAAAAGCAATTGTGAATGATAAAACGCTCGTTATATTATTTATTTCAAATCACCCGTTAACGCGTAAATATGATTTAGATTTACTCACTGAGCTAACCGGTGACTCAGAAGTAGGTGAGATTATTGTCGTTGATGCTAAAGCAAGTGAAGAACACACTGGTTTTGAATGTTTGTCTTTATCAGGAATGGAAAATGCAGAAGATATATTTTTGCTTTTCCCTTATATTGTTTGCGTGCAAATGTATGGTTTTGAGCATGCCTTAGCGATCAATAATACACCCGATAACCCTAGCTCATCTGGAACAATAAACCGTGTTGTGCAAGGTGTAAATATCTATGCTTTATAAGCAAAGATAATTGAACAGGAGAAACAATATGTATTATTTAGGTGTTGATGGCGGTGGAACAAAAACGGCGTTTACATTACTTGATCACGCACATAATGTAGTAGCAAGCCATGAATCTGGAACTTGTTACTATGTTGAAGTTGGCTTAGATGGCGCACAATCGGTTTTAGAGTCGGGTGTTAAAGCACTGCTTGAGCAAGTGAACGGTTCAGTAGATGATATTACTTTTGCTTTTTTTGGGTTACCCGCATATGGCGAAGACAGTAAGTTAATTGATGAAATTAATGCTTTGCCGTCACACTTTATGCGCTCTGATAAGTATCATTGTGATAATGATATGGTCAATGGTTGGGCTGCTGCATTTAATGGTGCTGACGGTATTAACATTGTTTCAGGGACTGGTTCAATCGCTTATGGCGTGAGTAAGAATCAAAATGCTCGCTGTGGTGGTTGGGGGGAGCTTTTTAGTGATGAAGGCTCTGCTTATTGGATTGGCTGTAAAGGACTGCAAGTATTTACAAAAATGAGTGATGGGCGCTTAGCCAAAGGGCCGCTATACTTTTTATTAAAAACGACGTTTTATATTGAAAGTGACCTAGATATTACAGGATTAGTGCTTTGTGATTGGAATGGGGATAGAAGTAAAGTGGCTTCTATTTCTACTTTAGTTTGTAAGGCTGCTTCAGAGGGCGACAAATACGCCATAGCCATTTTAGATGATGCGGCTAACGAATTAGCTGAAATAGTTGAAGGGGTTCGTAAAGTATTACCGTTCGCTGAAGATGAAGAGGTTAAGGTATCTTATTCTGGCGGTGTGTTTAATGCTGGGGCATTAGTGCTGTTTCCTTTTATTAATGCATTAAAGCGTTTTTCGAGCAACTATAAACTTTATGAGCCACTTCATAGCCCCGTTGTTGGTGCTGCTTTATACGCTAAGCGCTTAGCTAATTTAAAAAATATAAAATAAAAATGAAATAATGATTGGGGCGTGTTGATCTTTGGTGGCTGAATTTACAGCGGTGTGCTTGGTATTTAAGCAAGGCAGAGCCTATGATGTGTGGTTGTTCCCCATAAATAGACGATAACGCGGTATAAAGGCAATGCATGCACAGCCCTTTGGGTTCTTTTAGGACTCAAAGGGTGCAGGTAAGCGGCGTGAGCAGGACGCGGAAGCTTTGCTCAATTTTTATTTATTCTTATATGGATGTAAGTCAATAGAATAACGCTGGAGCAGTTATCGAGCCCGCCAGATTACAAACCTCGCGCCGTGATCAAATCGCCCCTTGATTGAACAAATTCCAATTCACAAAGAACAACACACCCTAAGGTAATTTGCTTTTATAGCCTACACGGATGCAGGCTATAAGAATAACGAAAGGGCTGTTTCCTATGTCAAATTATGATTCTCCTGTAATAAACACCTGGGTGAGCAATAAATTAAATAGCTTCTTTTTACTTTTTCTTATCAAAAAAATATTTGTTTTCCCTTGAAGTTCTAACACCTCACCCCATATTAAGTGCATAACGCAGACACTTTGCAAATTGGAGATATATAAATGACTGCAGCACAAAAAGAAACATTAGGCTTTCAAACAGAAGTAAAACAATTATTAAACTTAATGATTCATTCTCTTTATTCTAATAAAGAAATATTTTTACGCGAGCTTGTGTCAAATGCATCAGACGCAGCAGACAAGTTACGCTTTTTAGCGCTATCTCAAGGCGACCTTTACCAAGGTGATGCCGATTTACGTGTACGTATTAGCGCAGATAAAGAAGCAAATACCATTACTATTTCTGATAATGGTATTGGTATGACGCGCGATGAAGTAATTAGCTCATTAGGTACTATTGCAAAGTCAGGTACTGCTGATTTTTTCAAAAATTTAACGGGTGATCAAAGTAAAGATTCACAGCTAATTGGTCAATTCGGTGTTGGTTTTTACTCAGCATTTATTGTTGCCGATTTAGTGACTGTTCGTACACGTAAAGCAGGCGAAACAACGGCTTACGAGTGGGAATCTCAAGGTGAAGGTGAATACACGCTTCAAGAAATTGAAAAAGAAGGCCGTGGTACCGACATCATTCTACATCTTCGTGATGAAGAAAAAGAATTTTCTGACGATTACCGCTTACGTGGCATTGTTACTAAATACTCAGACCATATTTCAACACCAGTACAAATGTTTAAAGCAGAAGTACCAGAGTCTGAAGGCGAAGATGGCGAAAAAATCGCTGCAGTACCCGGTGAGTGGGAAAGCATTAACCGCGCAACTGCATTGTGGACACGTGATAAGTCAGAGCTTTCTGATGACGAATACAAAGAGTTTTACAAGCACGTAAGCCACGATTGGGAAGATCCACTTAGCTGGGCACATAATAAGGTTGAAGGTAAAACTGAATACACTAGCCTTTTATACATCCCTAAAAAAGCACCTTTCGATTTATGGAACCGTGAACGTCAAAGTGGTTTAAAACTTTACGTACAACGTGTATTTGTAATGGATGATGCTGAGCAGTTTATGCCAAGCTACCTTCGCTTTGTAAAAGGTTTATTAGATTCAAACGATTTACCGTTAAACGTATCTCGCGAAATTCTACAAGATAACAAAGTAACGCAAGCTATTCGTAAAGGGTGTACATCGCGCATTATTAAAATGCTTGAGCGTATGGCTAAAAACAAAGCTGACGATTACCAAGTATTTTGGAACGAGTTTGGTCAAGTAATGAAAGAAGGCCCAGCTGAAGATGCAGCAAACAAAGAAGCTGTTTGTAAGTTATTACGCTTTTCTTCTACTCATACTGATTCAGAAACGCAAGATGTGTCGCTTGAGCAATATGTTGAGCGTATGAACGAAGGCCAAGACAAAATTTACTACGTTGTTGCTGATACATTTACCTCTGCGAAAAACTCACCACATTTAGAGATTTTCCGCAAAAAAGGTATTGAAGTATTATTGTTAAGTGACCGTGTTGATGAGTGGATGATGAGCCACTTAACTGAATTTGCTGATAAGCAACTGCAGTCAATTACACGTGGTGATTTAGATTTAGGTAAGCTGGACGACGAAGAGACTAAAAAAGCGCAAGAAGAGTCTGAAAAAGAGATGGCTGGGCTTGTTGAACGTATTAAAACAGCACTAGGTGATGACGTTAAAGAAGTACGCTTTACGCACCGCTTAACAGACTCTCCAGCATGTGTTGTAAGCGACGACAACGACATGAGCTCACAAATGCAAAAGCTAATGGAATCTGTTGGTCAAGCAGCCCCTGAAGCGAAACCTGTGTTTGAGCTAAACCCAGAGCATCAACTTGTTAAGCATTTGAATGACGAACAAGATGAAGATAAGTTTTCACAGTGGTCACATGTTTTACTAGACCAAGCATTACTTGCAGAGCGCGGTACACTTAAAGATCCAACAGGATTTGTGACTCGCTTAAACAAGCTTATGCTTGAACTAAGCAAATAGTCAATTAGCTACTTAACTTAGTCCTGAATTTGGACAAGAAAGTATAAACTATATACTTTAAATAAAAGGGAACGTGTGTTCCCTTTTTTAATGCGCTGTAAATACACCTGCAACTCATCAATTAGTATAAGTTGCTTGAGTATCGGCGGCGCTTGTGGAAGAATTCAGGCTTTAAAATAATTATCCATACTAGAGGACAATAATATGCGCATTATTCTTTTGGGCGCGCCGGGTGCAGGTAAAGGTACTCAAGCTCAGTTTTTAATGGACAAATACGGTATTCCACAAATTTCTACTGGCGACATGTTACGTGCAGCAATTAAAGAGGGCACGCCATTAGGCTTAGAAGCAAAAAAAGTAATGGATGCTGGTCAACTAATTTCTGACGATATTATTATTGGTTTAGTAAAAGAGCGTATTACTAAAGCTGATTGTGAGAAAGGTTTTTTACTTGATGGCTTCCCACGCACAATTCCTCAAGCTGATGCGATGAAAGAAAATGGCGTAGTGGTTGATCACGTTATTGAATTTGACGTGGCTGACGAAGTGATTGTTGAACGTATGGGCGGACGTCGCGTTCATCCAGGTTCTGGTCGTGTTTACCATATTGTATATAATCCACCAAAAGTGGAAGGTAAAGACAACGAAACTGGGGAAGACTTAATTGTTCGCGCTGATGATACTGAAGAAACAGTACGTAAACGTTTAGGTATTTATCACGAGCAAACTATGCCATTAGTTGATTACTACCAAGCAGAAGCTGCTGCTGGTAATACTCAATACCACAAACTAGATGGTACACAAGCTGTTGAAGCTGTAAGTTCACAACTTGGTGAGCTTTTAGGTTAATTATAAAAGCACATTAAAAAACCGCCAATTGGCGGTTTTTTGTTTTGAGGCTATGTAGCATTGCTTAATCAGTGCTATTTAATCGGCTTTAAAGCGTTTTAAGTTTCTTAATTACGCTGTTGTATTCTGGTTCAGTTGAAAGGCTACTAACTAATTGTTTATAAATGACGTTATGGCTTTCATCTAAAATAAATACAGTTCGCGTTAATAAGCCCATATCTTTAATAATCAATCCGTATTTTTGGCCAAAATCGCGCCAAACAGAATCTGATAACGTAGTGATTTTATCGATATTTTCAGCTTTGCAAAAACGCTTTTGAGCAAATGGTAAATCAGCACTAATTGTTAGCATTACAACACTTGGAAATTGCGAGGCTACTTTTTCATTAAAATGCTTAGTTTGCAGGCTGCAAATACCTGTATCAAGACTTGGCACTACACTTATCAATACAGCTTGGCCTTTGTAATCCTCAAGCGTTACCGGGATGAAGTTGTCATCAACTACTTTGAAATTTGGCGCACTATCTCCTAATGAGATACCTTGACCTAATAAAGTAACTGTTTTGCCTTGTGCGGATACTTTTCCTGCGTCTAGCGTGTTTTCTGGATAGTCGGCTGCTATAGCCACGGCGCAAAACGCACTTAAAGCAAAGGCAAGTGAACGTAACATAAGGTATTTCCTTTTAAATTAACGCAATGGGCCTCAGTGTATTATACTGCACAATAGTAACCAAGCGATTATGGTCCTAATGGAGTAGGAATCAGTTCTGGGATATGAATATTGTAACTGAGATAACCTTTGATTAACATGAAGTTACAAAAAATCTTGAATAATAAAAACCTTTAAGATCATTAAATACTTATGACGGGTTTATAAATAGAGAGATAATATGCCAACATCGGTATTAATATGTGATGATTCAAAATTAGCGAGGCGGCAGCTAGCTCGCTCATTACCTGAAGATTGGGATATCGAAATTGAATTTGCAATTGACGGCGTTGATTGCATAAAACAAATAAAATCAACTGAACCAGAGATACTGTTTCTCGATTTGAATATGCCTGAAATGGACGGCTATGAAGTATTAATCGCCATAAAAGAACTTGGGCTTAATATACTCACGGTTGTGGTTTCTGGTGATATACAACCAAGTGCACATCAAAGAGTGCTTGAACTTGGTGCTATCGATTTCATTCAAAAACCATGTTCCCCCGAAAAACTAGCCAGCATAATTGAACACCATGGAATAAAAGACAAAGCTATTCGTGAGCGACTTTCTAACTCATTAGGCGAGCAAATTGATCCCGATGTCCGTGATATATACCAAGAATTAACTAATATTGCCATGGGACAAGCTGGGGATTTACTTGCTCGTCTTCTCAATGTGTTTGTAAAACTCCCTATTCCTAACGTTAATATATTAGAAGTTAGTGAGCTAGATATGGCGCTACGTTCTATTGACAATAATGTTTCTACCTCCGGTGTTTGCCAAGGGTTTATAGGTGGAGGCGTATCGGGCGAAGCGTTATTACTCTTAAATGATTCAAGTTTCAAAGAAATAGCTTCGTTGATGAATTATGACGGCGAGTTAAACGATAAAGTTGAACTTGAGCTGCTTATGGATATTAGTAATATTTTGATAGGCGCTATTTTAACTGGCCTTTCAAAACAGCTCGATATGTCATTTAGCCAAGGGCACCCAATAGTACTTGGTCAGCACAGAGAGGTCTCCGAATTAGTCAAAGCCAACAAGTCGCATTGGCAGCGCACGCTTGCTATAGAGATTAGTTACGGTATTGAAAACCATGATATAAATTGCGACCTCATGCTGTTATTTACTGAAGATTCACTTAAAACTTTGAAATACAAAGTTGCTTACCTATTAGAAGATTAAGTTATGGCTGCAGATTTAGAAATGAATGAGATCCATTGGCTTATGGATATGTTTAATACTGTTGATGTAGGCCTTGTAGTGCTCGATAGAGATTATAAGGTGTGTGTATGGAATGGTTTTATGGAAAACCATTCAGGGCTTCTACCAAGCGCAGTAAAAGATAAAGACCTATTTGATTTATTTCCAGCAATAGACGAAAAATGGTTTAGAAGTAAATCTGAATCGGTTTTTGTGTTAAAAAATCGCTCATTTACTATTTGGGAGCAGCAGCCTTATATATTTCGCTTTAAAAATTACCGTCCAATTACAGGCAAAGCTGAATATATGTACCAAAATGCGACATTTATTCCATTGACTAATATAAGGGCTGAGGTGAGTCATATTTGTATTATTCTGTATGATGTAACTGATATTGCAGTAAATAAGAAAGAATTAGAGGATTTGAATAAAGAGCTTGAGAGAATGAGCCAAATCGATAATTTAACGCAGTTAGCAAATCGAGGTCATTGGGAAGCTCTGCTAAAGCAAGAATACTTACGTACAAAACGCAGCGAAGGCTGTAGCGCTTTATTAATGTTCGACATTGATCACTTTAAAAAAGTTAATGACAAATATGGACATAGCTGTGGTGATGAGGCTTTACGCCATCTTGCTAAATTATTACGCTCAGCACTACGGGAAACAGACATAGCGGGGCGCTACGGTGGTGAAGAATTTGTAGTAACATTATTGGATACAGATAAAGCAGGTTCAGTTATATTTGCTGAGCGCTTAAGACAATTGATCGAATCAAATCCTGTAATTTACAAAAATATAAAGGTTGAGATGACTGTAAGTATTGGCTTGGCTTGTTTTAGCCATGAATTTAAAAATCATGAGCGCTGGATAGAGGCTGCAGATAAAGCACTGTACCAATCTAAAAATACAGGGCGAAATAAAGTAATAGCCTACGAAGATATAAAAAATGACGCTTAAGCGTCATTTTTTATATCCAGAATTTAGGGTTAAATAATAGGGTGTTTTTTTATAACCTGCTGAGCAAACCCAATCAGTATGAAAATTTTATTGCTCTTCATTATTGTGTTGTGTGTCGAGAGTCATCTATTGGGCATTGACCAATCATTGAAACCTCACCAGAATTTGACTCTTGCTCTAGTTTTACTTTAAAGCCCCATAATCTGTAAAGATGCTTAAGCACTTCCTCGTGCGAGTTTGCTAAAGGAATATTGTTATGAGGTACATAGCGTAGGGTTAGTGAACGGTCACCTCTAATATCAACGTCATATACTTGAATGTTGGGCTCATGATTACTCAAGTTGTACTGCGCTGAGAGTGCTTCTCTTACTGCTTTATAGCCGTTGTCGTTATGTATTGCGCCAATTTCTAAATGGGGATTATTAGTATGATCAATAATAGTAAATAATTTAAAATCACGAATTAACTTAGGCGATAAAAACTGGCTAATAAAACTCTCATCTTTAAAGTTTTCCATTGCAAAATGCAGTGTATCTAGCCAATTACTGCCTGCATATTCAGGAAACCAGCGTTTATCTTCTTCAGTTGGGTGCTCACATATTCTGCGAATATCAACCATCATATTAAAGCCTAAAGCATATGGGTTAATGCCTGAATAATACTTACTGTTATAAGGTGGCTGATAAACTACGTTGGTATGGCTTTGTAAAAACTCTAACATAAACGAGTCGGTAAGTTTTCCCTCATCGTATAAGTGATTAAGGATGGTGTAATGCCAAAAAGTTGCCCAACCTTCGTTCATTACTTGAGTTTGTTTTTGTGGATAAAAGTATTGCGAAATTTTACGTACAATACGTATCACTTCACGTTGCCAAGAGTCGAGTAATGGGGCATTTTTTTCAATAAAATACAAAATATTTTCTTGGGGTTCAGAAGGAAAGTGGCGTACTTTCTTTTTGGTTTCTTGCTGTTGCTCAGGAATAGTTCGCCATAGTTCGTTTACTTGCGATTGAAGGTAGTCTTCGCGCTCTTGTTGGCGTTTTTGCTCTTCAAATAGCGATATTTGTTGTGGACGTTTGTAGCGATCGACCCCGTAATTCATTAATGCATGACATGAGTCGAGTAGAGCTTCTACTTGTGTAATACCGTGCTTCTCTTCACAGCGGCTTATGTAGTTTTTAGCAAATACCAAGTAATCAATAATTGAGCCAGCATCGGTCCAGGTTTTAAATAAGTAATTACCTTTAAAAAATGAGTTATGTCCGTAACATGCATGCGCCATTACAAGCGCTTGCATAGGTAGGGTATTTTCTTCCATTAAGTACGCAATACAAGGGTCTGAATTTATCACTATTTCGTAAGCGAGACCCATTTGTCCGCGCTTATAATTTTGCTCTGTTTGAATGAACTTTTTACCGTAAGACCAATGACTATAGCCAATAGGCATACCAACGCTTGAATAAGCATCCATCATTTGCTCTGCGGTTATCACTTCAATTTGATTAGGATAGGTGTCTAACCTGTAGTGAGCTGCAACACGGGCAATTTCACTTTGATATTCATTTAATAAACCAAAGGTCCAATCTGGACCATCACTCAATCGTTTATCATTCATAATGCTACCTCGCTTTAGGCTATGCAGAGTTTTGCTGTTGACGACCTTTTTTAAATAGCTCCCTAAAAATTGGGTAAATATCTTCAACGCTTTGAATATGTTGTATGGCGAAATTATTATGGCTGTGTGTTATAGATTCATATTCGCGCCATAGGCTTTGATGAGCACGAGTGGTTATTTCAATATAAGCAAAATAACGTACTGCGCTTAAGAGCTTATTACGTAAAATTTCACCACACTGCGGGGTGTCGTCCGCCCAGTTATCGCCATCAGAGGCTTGTGCGGCGTATACATTCCACTCGTTTGCGTGGTAACGCTCTTTTATTATTTCGTTCATTAATTTAAGAGCACTTGAAACAATAGTGCCGCCAGTTTCTTGGGAATAAAAAAATTCTTGTTCGTCTACTTCTTTTGCTTGTGTGTGGTGGCGAATATAAACAACTTCTATGTCTTTATAGCTGCGTGTTAAAAATTGATAGAGCAAAATATAAAAACGCTTTGCCATGTCTTTTGTTGGCTGATCCATTGAGCCTGACACATCCATAATACAAAACATCACCGCTTTGCTGGTGGGGTGAGGGCGCTTTTCGTAGTTACGAAAACGCAAATCGTAGTTATCAATAAACGGAACCGACTTAATTTGCACTTTTAATGCTGCAATTTCTTTTTGTAATAAAGCAATTGCCGCTTTATCGTTATGTGGACCAGCAAGCAGCAGAGCAAGTTGTTCTTCGAGCTCTTTTAAACGGCGTTTTTTACCTGCACTCATGGCAACACGGCGTGCAAGCGAGCCTTGTAATGAGCGGACAATATCAATATTGCTTGGCATGCCGTCGCTACAAAATCCTGCGCGATGGGTTTTCATTTGCACTAACTTATCAAGCTGGTTTTCTTGTAAGTTAGGGAGCTCTAAATCTTCAAACAGTAAATCAAGGTATTCATCTTTTGATATTGAAAATACAAACTCATCTTGTCCTTCGCCCGAATCGCTGGCATCACCTTCACCGGCACCGCCGCCTTGTCCGCCTTTAGGGCGCTCAATTTTATCACCTGTAGAAAACTGATCGTTACCAGGGTGAATTTGTTCTCTATTCCCGCCTTGCCCTTGATGAAACGTAGGTTCGCTGATATCGCGTTGTGGAATAGAAATACTCTCACCAGAGCTTGAATTTGTAACGCTGCGTTTGTTAATCGCATCTGAAACTGCTTCTTTAATTTGCTTTTTATAGCGCCTAATAAAGCGCTGGCGATTAAGCGTACTTTTGTTTTTACCATTTAAACGCCTATCTATAAAATGCGCCATATTGACCTCCTATATACTACGACTATGAAGGTTATTGCGATTTTCTAACCCGTAAATACCACTCAGAAAGCAAGCGAACTTGTTTTTGTGTATAGCCTTTTTCGACCATACGGTTCACAAAGTCTTCGTGCTTTTGCTGATCCTCTGCAGACGTTTTAGTATTAAACGAAATAACAGGGAGTAAATCTTCGGTATTAGAGAACATTTTTTTCTCAATTACCGTGCGTAGTTTTTCGTAGCTTGTCCATAGTGGGTTTTTACCGTTGTTGTGCGCACGGGCACGCAATACAAAGTTTACTATTTCATTTCGGAAATCTTTAGGGTTAGAAATACCCGCCGGCTTTTCTATTTTTTCAAGTTCGGCATTAAGTGCCTCACGGTCAAATAGTTGTCCTGTATCAGGGTCGCGATATTCTTGGTCTTGTATCCAAAAGTCTGCATAAATAACATAACGGTCAAAAATGTTTTGTCCGTATTCTGAATACGATTCTAAATAGGCGGTTTGCAGTTCTTTGCCTATAAACTCAACATATTGCGGAATTAAATAGCCTTTTAAAAAGCTTAAATAACGCTCTTCTATTTCGCTTGAAAATTGTTCGCGCTCTATTTGTTGCTCAAGTACATAGAACAAGTGCACTGGGTTTGCGGCAACCTCAGTGGTATCAAAATTAAACACGCGAGATAAAATCTTAAACGCAAAGCGGGTAGAAAGTCCCGTCATACCTTCATCAACACCTGCGTAATCACGGTACTCTTGATACGATTTTGCTTTAGGGTCGGTGTCTTTTAGAGTTTCGCCATCGTATACCCGCATTTTTGAATAGATACTTGAATTTTCTGGATCTTTTAAACGTGATAGCGTCGTAAATTGCGCCAATGTTTTAAGTGTACCTGGTGCGCATGGCGCGTTGTATAGCTCGCTGTGCTCAAGTAATTTGTCGTAAATTTTAATTTCTTCGGTTACACGTAAGCAGTAAGGTACTTTTACAATATAAACACGGTCTAAAAATGCTTCGTTGTTTTTATTGTTTTTAAAAGTTTGCCACTCAGATTCATTAGAGTGAGCGAGGATCATGCCATTAAAGGGCAGGGCACTAATGCCTTCTGTGCCGTTGTAGTTACCTTCTTGGGTTGCGGTAAGTAAAGGGTGCAGCACTTTAATAGGCGCTTTAAACATTTCTACAAATTCCATCAGCCCTTGGTTAGCTAAACATAAAGAGCCCGAGTAGGCGTATGCATCAGGATCGTTTTGGGCAAAGTGCTCAAGCTGGCGAATATCGACTTTACCCACTAGCGCCGAAATATCTTGGTTGTTTTCATCTCCAGGTTCGGTTTTGGCAATGCCTATTTGGTTTAAAATAGAAGGGTAGCGTTTAACCACTCTAAACTGGCTAATATCACCATTGAATTCTTTTAAGCGTTTGCCAGCCCAAGGCGACATAATGGTTTTTAAGTAGCTCGGTTTAATACCGTATTCTTGCTTAAGTACGTCGGCGTCCTCTATTGGGTCAAATAATGCAAGAGGATGGTCGTTTACCGGAGAGCCTTTAATTGAATAAATAGGCACTTGTTGCATTAAATATTTTAGTTTTTCGGCAATGGATGATTTACCCCCACCAACAGGTCCAAGTAAATAAAGCACTTGTTTGCATTCTTCAAGTCCTTGGGCGGCGTGTTTTAAATAAGAGACTATTTGCTCAATGGCGTCTTCCATACCATAAAAATCAGTAAAGGCAGGGTAGCGCGCAACTACTCTATTAGAAAATAACCGGCTTAGTCGTGCATCCGTTGCGGTATCTACCATGTTTGGTTCGCCAATTGCCATGAGTAGGCGTTCTGGTGCGCTGGCGTAGGCAGACTTATCGGTTTTACAAATCTCAAGAAATTCAGCGATACTGTATTCTTCTTCCTGTGCCGCTTCGTATCGTGCTTGGTAATGCTCAAAAATCGTCATAATAACCTCCGAAACCCGCTGTAAAAAGGTGCTTACCTTTTAAAGTCTAGTCACGAATGTGTATTTTTGTGCAATAAAATTAAAAATTTAAGTGAAAAAAGATCATGTTACTAAAAGTGTTTTATTAAATGGTAAGGCGCTTGGGTGTGATAAATAAGAAACAAAAAAAGACGCCTAAGCGTCTTTTTTACATTAGCGTTTAAAGGCTAATTAAGCGAAGTTAGCGTTCGCGAATTCCCAGTTAACAAGCGACCAAAAACCTTTAAGGTAATCTGGACGAACGTTACGGTAATCAATGTAGTAAGCGTGTTCCCATAAATCCACTGTAAGGATTGGAGTAACGCCATCATCAGTTAATGGTGTAGCAGCGTTAGATGTATTAACGATGTCTAGTGAACCATCAGCAAGCTTAACTAACCACGTCCAGCTTGAACCAAAGTTATTTACTGCTTTGTCATTTAATGCAGCTTTAAACGCATCAAAAGAACCCCATTTAGCGTTGATTGCATCAGCAACTGCGCCAGTAGGCTCGCCGCCGCCGTTTGGAGATAAGCTGTTCCAGTAAAAAGTATGGTTCCAGATTTGTGCTGCGTTGTTAAATACGCCGCCTTCTGATGAACATACGATCTCTTCTAGAGATTTGTTTTCAAACTCAGTACCAGGGATTAAACCATTAAGCTTAACCACGTAAGTGTTGTGGTGTTTGCCATGGTGAAACTCTAGTGTTTCTTTTGAAATATGTGGCTCAAGTGCGTCGATTGCATATGGTAGTGACGGTAGTTCAAATGCCATTTTTTTATCTCCATCTTCTTTGGTTGATAGTCCATTTGGTAATACGTAATGCCTGTTGGAACAGACCAGTTACCTATACCAAGCGGTAATATAGTGTTACTATAATTGTTGAGTATTTTACTCAAGTTTAAGCAAACAGCAATGCTATTGCGAAAGACTATTTCAATTGCGGCTTTATTTGCCCATATTAAGTTATATATTTGTGGTCACGATGAGTTATTTTCAAGACCTAAATATATTTAGCTATCGTTACTTTGAGGTTGTAGATGGAAACCATTGATAAAATTAAACAGCAAATTTCAGAAAACCCAATAATCCTTTTCATGAAAGGGTCACCAAAATTACCTAATTGTGGTTTTTCTTCACAAGCATCGCAAGCGTTAATGTCATGTGGTGAACCATTTGCATACGTTGATATTTTACTTAATCCAGAGATTCGTGCTGAGCTTCCAGCATATGCTAATTGGCCAACATTCCCACAACTTTGGGTAGATGGCGAATTAGTTGGTGGTTGTGACATTATTATCGAAATGTTTCAACGCGGTGAATTACAGCCGTTAATTACAGAAACTGCTGCTAAATATAAAGAAGCTGACGCAGAGTAATTTATTACTCAACCTGAACTCAGGTTATTAAGCTCTTTGAACACAAAGCCACTTTTAAAGTGGCTTTGTTGTTTTTAAAAACGCTTGTTTTTATAAATGAGGTATTACCAGCACTATATTTTTACTATAAACCTTTACTTAGCTCACTTGGTTACAAGTCTTACGCCGCAATTAAATCGCCCCTTGATTGAACAAATTTAATCCGCAAGGTTCAACAGACCCTAGTAAATAAAGTTCATTACTACAAAAATAACACGCTTAGTATCAATTTCATCTATACCCAAACCACACTCAAAGTGTAAGTTTTAACACCAACCCTTTGGCGTTTCACAGGCACTTACTTTCGGCGTTTTGCTTCTTAAAAGGATCACCTTGATATTAAGCCCCTGTGAGACGCTGCGCTCTGCATCTCTAGGTGGTTTCGGTATATGATGCTTTGCATAACTATCTATATACAACTTATTTTTTATCAACTTCTTATACCTGCTTGAATAAATATTTTGACAAACGAAACAGTGCTTTAATTGAATGAATTTTAACCCACGCAGAACATCAGATCTTACCGCTTTACTGTCGTTTTTTATTTTTTGTACCTTTTATGTAATAAAATTCACAGCGTTAATTTTAAGTTAACACTGTGAACTTTAGATAAGCAATGTTGCTTGTCATCTATATAAGTGGGAAAAAATGAAAAACATTAATTACGAACACGTAAGAGTAACAAGTGTACAACCTCTACCGAACTATTACTCATACTGGCCACAACATGTAACCCAAGATATTTTGCAAAGAAGTTGGAGTAAAGTAGATATCAATGAGCATATTAACTTAGCTGAATGGCAACGTTACCTAGAAGACTTACCGAGAGATAGTTATGTTGACGCGCGGTGGAAGAGGATGTCGTGGATTTACTTGGATCAATCAGGCGAAATTAATACCCTTGATGGTTGCCCTATGGCGCAAGGTGGAAGCTATAATGATGCACAAACAATGGCAGACAAATTACGGTATTATCCGGCTTTAGATAGGGGTTTTTTAGCGCGAAATGATGTGCAATCATTTGTAAAAGCATGGGCTGCGCTTTGGGGTATTAATCCCAAAGAACCAATTTTAATACAGATAAATGGTATAAAAGGGGCGACGTCGATTGATCCTCTTCAAGGTCAAGGCACTCACCAAGATGGTAGTCATTTTTTAAGCATACTGGTGGTAAGCAGAGAGAATGTAACTGGAGGGGAGAATACGCTTTATGAGGATAAAGCTGGACAGCGTAAAATAACCCACACAACCTTAGTACCGGGTGAAATAATGCACATTAGAGATAATGAAGTCTTTCATAATGTATCATCTATAAAGCCTTTAAAAGATGATATCCCTTTTGAACGGTTTGTTATTATTATAAATTGCCGTTTCAACGACTCTTTCCAAAATAAGATATTACGCCAATATTTCCCAGATGTTGTGCTTAATCAAGTTAGTTAAAAAGTTAGTAAAGTTGGCTAGTAAAGCTAAGCTAACGATCTCTAAATAGTGTATTTCTATTAATAGGGATACACTATTTAAATAGCATATTGGTCATGTGAATAATATCTCAACTTAGATTTGTGTGTTAAATAATTGAAATTTATTTTTAATATGAATTTAGGGCTATAGCTGAACTTTTTAAATTTACTTAGTAAATAAAAATTTATTATTAATAGATTAAAAATGCCGCAAATTACAGTAACTATACTCATCATCATCAAAATAGGGGGAGGTTAAACCTAAAATTTACAAAAAGAGAATAAAACTATCTAAATGTTAACTGAATAGCTTATCTGTAATTGAATACTTATTCACTTACGCCCTGCTTTACGTTTACGTAAGCTGTCACTATGAAGGCTCTTGTTTTTACAATATGTTAAACTTGACACCAGTGTCATGAAAAAATAGTGGTTAAAATAACGCTAAATGTTAAAAATAATGATAAAAAGAAATCTTGCTATGAAGTGAGAAATATTCAAGAATGTGAATATGTATTCAAAGTGCTATTGACTCTATTTAAGATAGAGGCTAGTTTTGTCCGTCTGTTAGCAAATCGTCGAGCAGTTCATCCACGCTAACAGTGCAGCAAGGGGAGGGGTCTATGTTATACGACTCAAAGTTAGAAAAAGAAAATTGTGGCTTTGGCTTAATTGCCCAAGTTAATGGCCAGGCTAGTCATAGGCTTATACGTACTGCTATTACAGGGCTGGATCGCATGCAGCACCGTGGTGGTATATCTGCCGATGGTAAAACAGGTGATGGCTGTGGTTTATTATTACAAAAACCAGATAGCTTTTTCCGTGCTATTGCTAGTGAACATAACTGGCACTTAGGCAAAAACTACGCAGTGGGAATGATATTTTTAAATTCAGACCCTGTCTTAGCACAGGCTGCAAAACAAATACTTAGCGAAGAATTAGAAAAAGAAACGTTAAATATTTTAGGTTGGCGCGTTGTGCCAACCGACCCATCTATGTTGGGTCCTATTGCTGTACAGCAATTACCAGGTTTTGAACAAATTTTTGTTAGCGCGCCAGAAGGTTGGCGTTCTAAAGACTTAGAGCGTCGCTTATATGTAGCACGCCGCCGCGCTGAAAAGCGCATTGTTGATGACGAAGCTTTCTATATTGCAAGTCTATCTGGTTTGGTAACTATCTATAAAGGCTTAATGATGCCTGCAGATTTACCAAATTTTTACCTGGATTTAGCTGATATTCGTATGACGAGTGCGATTTGTGTTTTCCATCAACGCTTTTCTACTAATACTCAGCCGCGTTGGCCTTTAGCTCAACCTTTCCGCTATTTAGCACACAATGGTGAAATTAATACTATTGAAGGTAATCGCCAGTGGGCACGCGCACGTTCATACAAGTTTGCGTCACCGCTTATTCCTGATTTACAAAGCGCAGCGCCGTTTGTAAACGAAACCGGTTCTGATTCATCAAGCCTAGATAATATGCTTGAACTATTTTTAGCTGGTGGCATGGATTTATTCCGCGCTATGCGTATGCTCGTACCACCTGCATGGCAGAAAAACCGTGCAATGGACGACGATTTACGTGCATTTTACGACTTTAACTCTATGCATATGGAACCATGGGATGGCCCGGCAGGTATTGTTATGTCGGATGGTCGTTTTGCGGCTTGTAACCTTGACCGTAATGGACTTCGCCCAGCGCGTTATGTAATTACACAAGATGGCTTTATTACGCTTGCATCAGAAGTGGGTATTTGGGATTACACTGCCGATGAAGTAGTTGAAAAAGGCCGTGTTGGTCCAGGTGAATTATTAGTTATTGATACTAAGCTTGGCAAAATTTGGCACTCAGATGAAATCGATCAAGATTTAAAATCTCGCCACCCTTACAAGTCATGGCTTGAAGAAAACGTTAAGCGTTTAGTTCCATTTGAAGAACTTACTGAGCAAGACGCCGGTAATCGCTCATTTGATGACGAAACGTTAGTTAAATATCAAAAAATGTTTGGTTATACCAACGAAGAGCTTGATAGCGTTATTCGTGTAATGGGTGAAAACGGCCAAGAAGCAACCGGCTCAATGGGTGATGACACACCATTTGCTGTGCTTAGTGAAGGGCATCGGTCGTTGTATGATTACTTCCGCCAAAAATTTGCGCAAGTAACAAATCCACCTATCGATCCACTGCGTGAAAACCATGTAATGTCGCTTGCGACATGTATTGGTAGCGAGCAAAATGTATTTAACGAAACAACAGGCCACGCTAAGCGCCTACAGTTTGATACGCCAATTTTAATGTACGCAGACATGCAGCAGCTATTAAATGCTGATGAAGCGCATTACAGCTACTGTAAAATTGATATTACCTACACAGTTGAAGAAGGTTTAGAAAATGCGGTAACGCGTATTTGTGACCAAGCACAAGAAAAAGCAGCCGCTGGTTGTATCATGCTTATTTTAACTGACCGTAACTTTGATGAAGCAAATTTGCCGATTCCAGCAGCTATGGCTGTAGGTGCGGTACAAAAACGATTAGTTGATAACAATCTTCGCTGTGAATCAAACATTATCATTGAAACTGGTAGCGTGCGTGATGCGCACCAGTTTGCTGTGTTATTAGGCTTTGGTGCTACGGCAATTTATCCATACCTTGCGTATGAATCGTTAGTTGCGATGAGCGACAGCAAAATTATTAATAAGTCGTATTGCGAAGTAACTCTTGCTTACCGTAAAGCCATTAACAAGGGCTTATACAAAATCATGTCTAAAATGGGCATAAGTACGGTTGCGTCATATCGTTGCTCAATGTTGTTTGAAGCGGTTGGTTTATCTGACGCTATTGTACAAATGTGCTTTAAAGGTGTGGCAAGTCGCATACAGGGCGCATGCTTTACCGACTTTGATGACGATCAGCAAAGCTTACACAAACTCGCTCTAAGTAAGCGTAAATTATTAAGCCACGGCGGCTTGTTTAAGTACGTACATGGCGGCGAGTATCATGCTTATAATCCTGATGTAATCCAAACCCTGCAAAAAGCAGTTCGTTCTGGTGAATACAGTGATTACAGTGAATATGCAAAACTTGTTAATACGCGTCCTATTGCCACTTTACGTGACATGCTTGCGCTTAAAATTCCAGAGCAAGGCATTAGCATCGATGATGTAGAGCCTGCAGAAAACCTATACAAGCGTTTCGATTCAGCAGCAATGAGTATTGGTGCATTATCGCCAGAAGCGCATGAGGCGCTAGCAATTGCAATGAACCGCTTAGGCGGTTGTTCAAACTCTGGTGAAGGCGGTGAAGATAAGCTGCGTTATGGTACCGAGAAAAACTCGCGAATTAAGCAAGTTGCTTCAGGTCGATTTGGCGTAACGCCGCATTATTTACGTAGTGCCGATGTTATTCAAATTAAAGTAGCGCAAGGTGCAAAACCAGGCGAAGGCGGTCAATTACCGGGTGAAAAAGTAACTCCATATATTGCTAAGCTTCGTTATTCTGTTCCAGGTGTTACGTTAATTTCGCCACCACCACATCACGATATTTACTCAATTGAAGATTTAGCGCAGCTAATTTTCGATTTAAAACAAGTAAACCCTAAAGCACTTATTTCTGTAAAATTGGTTTCAGAACCAGGCGTAGGAACCATTGCGACAGGTGTTGCTAAAGCGTATGCCGATTTAATTACTATTTCTGGCTACGATGGCGGTACAGGCGCAAGCCCACTTACTTCAGTTAAATATGCAGGTAGCCCATGGGAGCTAGGACTTGCTGAAACGCAGCAAGCCCTTGTTGAAAATGGACTGCGTCATCGTATTCGCTTGCAAACAGATGGTGGCTTAAAAACGGGTTTAGATATAATTAAAGCGGCAATTTTAGGTGCAGAAAGTTTTGGCTTTGGTACCGGCCCAATGGTTGCGCTTGGTTGTAAATACTTACGAATTTGCCATTTAAATAACTGTGCGACCGGTGTTGCAACACAAGACGAAACACTTCGTCAAAAGCATTACCACGGCTTACCAGAAATGGCGATGAACTACTTTAAGTTTATAGCGCAAGAAGCACGTGAAATCATGGCTAGCTTAGGTGTTGTAAACTTAACTGATTTAATCGGTCGTTTAGATTTGCTTGAAGCAATTGAAGGCAAAACAGCAAAACAGAAGAAAATTGATTTATCTTCAGTAATTGCTCAGCCTAATAACCCAACTGGCGAAACGCTTTATTGTAGCGCGCCTAATAGCTCACATTATTTAGGAAAACTTAATGAGAGCCTACTTGCTAAGGCGCAAGACGCAATTGATGCTTCAAGCGGTATTTCACTAGTAAGTCGTATTTGTAATACGGACAGATCGGTAGGTGCAATGCTTTCTGGCTATATTGCTGATAAATATGGCAACCAAGGTATGGCGGCAGATCCTGTAGCAATTGAGCTACACGGTACTGCGGGTCAATCATTTGGTGTGTGGAATGCCGGCGGCCTTGAAATGACACTGGTTGGCGATGCAAACGATTACGTAGGTAAAGGCATGGCGGGCGGTAAGCTAGTTATTCGTCCACCACTTGGCTCGTCGTTCGAAAGTCACAAAGCCACAATTGCAGGCAACACATGTTTATACGGTGCAACAGGCGGCAAACTGTTTGCTGCAGGTTGTGCAGGCGAGCGCTTTGCAGTTCGTAACTCAGGTGTGCAAGCGGTTGTTGAAGGTGTAGGTGACAACTGTTGTGAATACATGACCGGTGGCGTTGTATGTGTACTGGGCAATGTAGGCGTTAACTTTGGTGCGGGTATGACAGGTGGTTTTGCTTATATTTTAGATGAGCGAAATGATTTTGAAAAACGCATTAATCCAGAGCTTGTCGAAATAGTAACACTAGACGAATTAACGTCGCATCAAGAACATTTACGCGGCTTAATTGCTGAGCATTTAGAGCTTACGGGTTCGTGCAGAGCAGAAAGTATTTTGGCTAACTTTGAATTGTACTTACCGATGTTCAAATTAGTAAAACCAATATCAAGTGACGTAAAAAGTTTACTCGGGCATCGCGCTCGCAGTAGTGCCGAACTACGTGTTCAGGCGCAATAAGGGGGCAGTATGAGCGAAAATGTATATCAATTTATAGACGTGCAGCGTGTAGACCCACGCAAAAAACCAATCTCGTCACGTAAAAAATCTTTCGTAGAAATTTACGAACCCTTTTCAGAGAATCAGGTTAACTCACAAGCTGACCGCTGTTTAGATTGTGGTAACCCGTACTGTGAGTGGAAATGTCCAGTACATAACTACATTCCACAATGGTTAAAGTTAATACGCACGGGCCGTATTATAGAGGCGGCTGAGCTTTCTCATCGTACAAATAGCTTACCAGAGGTTTGTGGGCGTGTTTGCCCACAAGACCGCTTGTGTGAAGGCTCGTGTACGCTCGATGAAGAGTTTGGTGCGGTTACAATTGGTAATATTGAAAAATACATTACTGATGAGGCATTTAAAATGGGCTGGAAGCCTGATATGTCTTATGTAACATGGACTGACAAAAAAGTAGCCATTATTGGTGCAGGCCCTGCAGGTTTAGGGTGTGCTGATATTTTGGTGCGCAACGGTGTTAAACCAGTGGTGTTTGATCGTCACCCAGAAATAGGTGGACTACTCACATTTGGTATTCCTTCTTTTAAACTTGAAAAATCAGTAATGCAAAAGCGCCGTGAAATTTTCACTGAAATGGGCGTAGAATTTAAGTTAAATGTTGAAGTAGGTGTTGATATTACACTTGATCAAATTTTAGCTGATTACGACGCTGTGTTTTTAGGGGTTGGTACGTATAAGAGTATGCGTGCAGGTCTTGAAAATGAAGATGCAGTGGGTGTTCACGATGCATTGCCGTTTTTGATTGGTAACACGAACCGTGTAATGGGCTACGACGAGACAAAACAACCGTGTATTGATATGGCTAATCAAAAAGTAGTTGTACTTGGCGGTGGTGATACGGCAATGGACTGTGTGCGTACGTCTATTCGACAAAATGCTGCAAAAGTAACGTGTGCTTATCGTCGTGATAAAGAAAACATGCCGGGCTCTAAACGTGAAGTTAAAAACGCGAAAGAAGAAGGCGTGATATTTACGTATAACGTTCAGCCTAAAGGCATTGTATTGAACGATAAAGGTAAAGTGACCGGCGTTAAAATGGTTAAAACTAAATTAGGTGAACCTGACGCAAAAGGCAGAAGCCGTGCTGAAGAAGTACCTGGTTCAGAGCATGTTATTGAAGCAGACCAAGTTATTATGGCGTTTGGTTTCCAGCCTCACAAAATGGATTGGTTAGAAAAATACGATGTAGAAATAAACAACTGGGGCGGTATTAACGCACCAGAACAAGGTGAGTTTACACATCAAACTACTAACCCTAAAATATTTGCTGGTGGCGACATTGTACGTGGTTCAGATTTAGTGGTAACTGCTATTTTTGAAGGACGTAACGCTGCAGAAGGTATTATGGATTACTTAAAAGTTTAATTGTTTGTATTGGCAAAATGATACTTAAAGCAAGCCAAGTGGCTTGCTTTTTCATTTGTTTTATTCGAATGTAATGTCAACGTAATTGGTGACAAATGGGACTATATTAATATCACCTGTTGCATAGCTTTCTTTAGCAACACCTTCCGTTCTTGCCTTCATATAGTAACTACCAGAAGGAACTACCTTGTCATAGTGGGTTGTTCTTGTTTCGAGCCAAATACGGTTGCTTTGGGCATCTATTAACCAGCCTTGAGGGCTAATCTCATACATATAAGCTTTACATTTCACTTCACCTACACGAGGATGTAAACATCTATTTATAGCTACTCTAGTTTGCTTTTTTGGATTTTCAGCAGTGCTTGCTAACGAGATCTGACCAAAGTTTCTAGATTCTTTAGTTGCTTTATACGCTAAAACTTTTGTTTGCGTCGCTGTATAAGCACTTTGATTTGAGGAACTAATTGATTGGTTGCTAGAGCTAGACACACTATTTACTGCTCCGTTAATACCATCTTTAACTGCGCGAGTTATATCATTACTTTTACAGCCACTCAGTACTACTAGTGCAGGAACAAGAAAAGCAAGTTTATTCATTTTTAATCCTTAACGTTATTATTTTATCCTGGGCCTCATTACTTTCAATAAAGCGTATTAGCATCATGGAATCTTACATTGCAATAACCGTGTTCATCCCTGATAAAGGTAAATAATGACTAAAATATAAATTTTTATCAACCCTACATAATGAATATTAGTAGTTGATTTAAATATAAACTAGGTTCATTATTGCACGCTGTTTACGATTTGCTTACTTTTTATCTATAAGTTGGCTTTTATATAAAAATAAAATAAATAGAAATTATGTACGAATACTCAAACAATTCAGAAAGGAAGCTCATTGTTCGATTTTTCTCTTCAATAGGCTTTATAGCAACGTTTTCGATGGCTAGCTTGGCATTTATTAATAGCGGCTATTTATTAGCGTTTACTTTGGTTGTTTCTTCGTTTGTTTATGTGTCTGCATTTAATATAGCTAGAGGTCTAGAGAAGTCAGCAACTGTAATTTTATATAACCTATATGCACTCATGTTTTATTTGGTCCTTACTGGTGGAGCGCAAGGGACTGGGCCTATATGGATATTTATAGTGTCTCCCGTTACTTATTCAATACGCGGACTTAAGCGTGGGACTTTTGATATCGTTTTATTTTTATTGGCGATTATTTTAGGTTTTTATTGTGCTGATACATTTAATATATATGACTATAACCCGGAACAATTCCCAATTCGAATTCTCCTTGCTTTTATAATTGTCGCATCACTGAGCGGCTATTATGAATTCTCAAAAGAAAAATACAGCAGTAAAATAATTGCTTTAAGTCAAAAAAATGAATTTTTAGCAACTATAGATCCACTTACTAACCTGCCAAACCGTCGTTTTACTATGAATAAGCTTGTGACTTTTAAAAACGAGCTTAAAAATAATAATATTCCGTTTGTAATTTTATTAGCTGATGTAGATAATTTCAAAAAAATCAATGATCAATACGGTCATGATTTTGGCGATGAAGCACTTATTCATTTAGCTAAAGCGTTTGAGAAAAGTATCCCGCAAAATGCGATTGCATCACGTTGGGGCGGTGAAGAGTTTTTAATTGTTATTCCAAATGCAACAGTTGATGAGGGGGAACAAATTGCAGAAAAAATTCATAACCTCCTTAAAATTTCAGCTGTAAGTTTATTTTCAGATAGTATAAATATGACGCTAAGTATTGGTATCACATCAGCAAATGCTGAGCGATCTATCGACCTTGATATTAAGTGTGCTGATGAACTACTTTATAAAGCAAAAGAGCAAGGAAAAAACAGAACTTGCTCTTAACAATGATTTTATTCTATAGCTAACATTAATCCATAGAAAAGAATTCCAGAGATGGCCTTATTTTAGCTGTACGACGTTTTACACTTATATAGCAAAACAAAATACAGAGCACTTGTATAGCTAAAAGAATCCAGTAACTTCTACTTATATTACCAGTATTATCTGGAACACTGACTGCAAATAATGTACCTACCAATACTTGTACTATAAAAACCAAATTTAAAAAACGAAATAAATGTTGTTTAAATTTAGTGTGTTTAAAACGGCTAAACAATGTAAAAACAATACTTATTACTAATAATAACCAACTCACACCTAAACATATGAAAAGTATATTATCTTGCATTTTATTCATCCTTAGTAATTACTGAGAAACAAAAGTAAGTTAGCCAGTAACAATATTATACTTTAAGCGTGAGCCATTATTAGTTCTTTAGCATTTGCTTTAGCTGTTTTGCTTATATTGTCGCCGCCAAGTAAACGGGCTATTTCATTAATACGGCCATCTTTATTTAAAGGCAGCATATGAGTAAACGTTTCGCCTTGTGCTATTTCTTTAGCTACAAAAAATTGCTGATGTGCACTACTGGCAACTTGCGGTAAATGAGTAACGCAAATCACTTGAGTCGACTTACCTAATTGACGTAATAACTTACCTACAGCAGATGCCGTTGGGCCAGAAATACCTACATCAACTTCATCAAAAATAAGAGTTGGGGTTGTTACTTTTTGGGCAATAATTACCTGTATAGCAAGACTTATACGAGAAAGCTCACCACCAGATGCTACTTTAGCTAATGGCTGAAGTGGCTGCCCCGGATTAGTTGATACTAAAAACGACACGGTATCAAAGCCTAAGCTGTTTGGTGTACGATTACTCTCTTGAGTTAGGGCTATTTCAAATACGCCGTTCTCCATTGATAAATTAGCCATACTTTCACTTATTAGTGTGTTAAGTCTATTGGCATACTCGCAGCGGCTTTTACTTAATTCATCAGCAGTTTGCTTATAGCTAATTAACGCGTTTTCTATTTCTGACTCAAGTTGCTCCAGACGATTACTATTATTACTTATTGATTCAAGCTCTTGAGCAATCGATTGATGAAACTCAACCAACTGCTGTGGTTTTATATGATGCTTACGCGCTAAATCCATCGCACCACTTAGCCTATTCTCTACTTCAACTAAGCGGGCCGGGTCTAAATCTGCTTGCTCAGTATAGTTTCTAACTTCTCGGCTTGCTTCTTCAACTTGCACAGCGGCTTCGCTAAGCAGTGCGGCGACGCTTGCTAAGCTCTCGTCGTATTGAGCCAGCTCAGTAAATTGCTGAGCACTGTGTTGCAGTAAAGAACAAGCATTTTGCTCATCACTTTCATACAAGTGTTGTAACTCACGTTGGCACGATTCTAATATTGTTTGGCTATTACTAAGTTTGTAATGCTCAGCCTCAATTAAATCAAACTCACTTTCTTGTAACGCAAATTCATCAAGCTCAGCAACTTGATACTCTAACAATTGTTTTTGCGCTGCTTGTTGTTGCTGTTGTTGTTCTAAGTGTTTAAATTCTTTTTGTAAGTTAGCAAACAGTTTATAGTTTTTATTTACTGAGTTTACTAAGTGGTGATGCCCTGCATAGGCATCTAAAAGCTGTAACTGATGCTCAGCTTTCAATAAATGTTGGTGGGCATGTTGTCCATGAATAGATATTAAATATTGACCAAGTTCTTTTAATTGCGATGCAGTAACCGCACTACCATTAATATAGCTTTTACTACGGCCATTTTTGCAGACAACACGACGTAATAAGCACTCGTTGTCAGAAGTGCTTAGCATATGTTGCTCTAAAAATGCTTGAGCAAGTGGTAGATCTGTTAAGTCAAATTGTGCACATACTTCTGCTTTATCAGAGCTTGGGCGAACTGCTGACGCTTCAGCGCGCTCACCTAAGCATAGCGATAGGGCGTCAATAGCAATAGACTTACCAGCACCAGTCTCACCTGTGATCGCGGTCATTCCACTGCACCATTCAGTGCTTAAATTACTTACGATTGCAAAATTTTTAACTTCTAAACCAATTAACATACTGTTTATCCATCCAGTCAATTAACTGTTAATTTATACAGTGTTTTCGATTTTTGCAAATTAAATTTTTATTATCTACACAACGCTTACATCATGGTTTAATGTTGTATCGGAGATTATATGCAAGTTATTTTTATTGTTTTTATCAATATCAAAGGGTTGCGTGTAACTTTTGGATTCAAGCAGAGCTATCAGCATAGGTAATGTATTTATATAAAACTCTCTATTATAGTGGATTCCTTGCTGAGGTAATTCTGCTACAAAACGCTCCATGTTATCAATTAATGGCTGAATAAAGCTTGTTTGATTAGTTTTAATTAACTCATGAGATAAAGTATTTATTAGTAACCTTGTCGTATCTTCAAGTCGCTGTAAGTTTTCTTCTGTATATGTTTGAACAACAAAAAAATTATTTACAATAGCTTGGATGCGAGAAATGTATTTAGGACGAATCAATTTAGCATCCAGCAATTCATTAAGCTTTGCTTTAAGGCAGAGGTTCACGTGAGTAGCACGTTCATGAAAGAGTTTTCTTTTTGCTTCGATTACCTTTTTACGATTACTTTCGATTTTTATATAACTAGCTAAAAGTGTAATTAATAGTAGTAAAGCAAAGAATACGGCATAAGCCATTGCTATTTGTTCCGGAAACAGTTCATTATTGTTTTTAAGTCAGCATTTTGCTCTATTGCTTAACTTTTGGCAATAAAGTTAGAGGAATTTGCATTTCAGGTTGAATTTTTCGTTGTGTATTTTCTCTTCATATTAGGCATAACGTAAATAGCGCGGTGCCCATCAGTAATCGGTTTAACGGTAAGCATGTGCTGCTAACTATTTTTCTGAGACGATTATCTTTATGTTGACTGTCTAAATATAAGCCGGCCACCGAGCTTGTTGAAGAAGTCTAATATAAACGACTACCCCAATTTAGTTTTGTACGTAAAACGTTGTAGTAAGAGTAATTTTTTGGATGAATTAAGCGCAATTGTTTATCGGCTTTTTTAATTACTACCTCATCGCCGGGTAATACGGCAAGCACGACATGGCTGTCGCAACTTACCTGTAGGCTATCTGTATTTTCTAGGCTTAGCTTTAAACGAACTTCATTATCGGCATCTACCACTAAAGGTCTACTAGATAAGGTATGAGGAAACATAGGTACTAACGATATTGCATTTAGTTCTGGCGTTAATATTGGACCGCCACCTGAAAGTGAATAAGCCGTAGAGCCTGTCGGGGTTGATACTATTAAACCGTCAGAGCGCTGAGAAAACACAAAGTCATTATTTATAAAAGCTTCAAATTCAATCATATGCGCTACTTTATCAGCATGAAGTACCGCTTCGTTAACTGCTGAGTTTGCACTCTTTAATTCGTTGTGGCGATATACTTCTACTTCTAATAAAAAACGTTTTTCTTCAAGGTATTCACCACTGAGTACTTGCTCTAAGCTCGCTTCAAACCCTTCAGGGTTTAAATCAGTTAAAAAGCCAAGGTTGCCTCTATTTACACCAATTACAGCAATGTTAAAGCGCGCAAGTACGCGTGCTGCGCCAAGCATGTTACCGTCACCACCTACAACAATGGCTAAATCGGCTTGTTCACCTAAGTCGACTAACTTAACAAGTTTGTCATGCGGAATATCGTCTAACTGACTCCCTGTACGTTTTTCTACTATTACCTCAAAGCCAAGCGCAAGTAAAAAGGTATGTAAACGCTGCAGAGTAGCCGCTGCTCCCGGGTGATTAGGTTTGCCAATTAGGCCTATGGTGTTAAAAGGAGAGTCCATAATGTACGCACAAAGAGATTTAATAATAGTAGAGTAACTCAAAACAGAAGTGTTTGAAAATACAGATTATAGCAATATTATAAACCTTCAATTTTATTCGCAGTGAGTTAGCTGCACGACTTGAAAAAGAACTAAACGCCCCGATATCTCTTTCATGCAACAAGATGTAGATACCATGAAACTAAACCCACGAGATCAGCAAATTTTTTCAGCTGTTATGAACATGTACTGTAATGGTGAAGGCTTGCCTGTTCCATCAACAAAAATTGCCAAGCTCAAAGGCATGGCAGTGTGTTCGGCTACAGTTCGTAATGCTATGGCTCGCTTAGAAAAAGTGGGCTTATTGTATTCACCTCATACATCTGCAGGGCGAGTGCCGACAAATGAAGGGTTTGATTATTGGTTTGACGAATTTTTTGTGCTTGCTGATATTGCTAATTATTGGCAACCACTGCAGTCACAACTCGTTGAGCTAGCGCATGGCTTGAGCCAGAAATATCAAGTGTGTTGTTGTGTTGGTTTACCTCAAGCCAGTTCACAGCAAGTGTTTAGAGTAGAAGTACTTGATTTTGATTCTACCGACTGGCTTATTTTACTAATAGATAGGGCAGGGCAGAGTCACAATATTTGTATTGATAAACCTCATGATTCGTCAGACTCTGTTCGTTATCAATTTGCCACGTGGTTGAATACTGTATTTAGCCAACAAACCTTAATGGAAGGTTTGTACCGTATGCAAGCTATGGCAAATACAGCGCCTAGAAATTGTCATGATTCGCTTAATCAATGGACGCGACAACTAAGCCAAAAATTAGGCTCAGATAACAGTATTGTTGTTGGTGAAAATTACCTTTACAAACAAATAGACTGCGAACAAAGTTTAAATATTGGTGTTTCGTTTTTAAATTATGTAGAAGATAAGCTTGCTTTTAAAAATGGTGTATCGGTACTTAATAGCGAAAAATTACCTTTTACTGAGTGCGATGAATTAATTGTAATAAGCGTGCCGTACTTTCAAAATCAAGAATATCAAAGCCGTTTTTGTATAATTTGTCCTAAATCAGCGCAGATTGAAGAAATAATTCAAGAATTTAAATTAATTGAGACATCTAACTCTTGAATCTTTTTATTCAATCCCCATAATTACCGCAGTTGAAAAGAATTGGAGCACGTATTTTATGTCTGAGCAGACACAAAACCCTGAGCAAGAAGTAGAATTAAACGAAGAAATTTCTAAAATGCAGGCTGATGTAGAAGCAGCAGTAGAAGCCGCTGATCAGCATGCAGAACAAGAACAAAGCCCTGAAGCAGAAATTGCGATGTTATACGCAGAGCTTGAAGCTGCAAAGCAAACAATTGCTGATCAAAAAGACGGTGTTGTTCGTGCCGCAGCAGATGTAGATAATATTCGTCGTCGTGCAGCACAAGATGTAGAAAAAGCGCATAAATTTGCACTAGAAAAATTTGCTAACGAATTACTACCTGTAATTGATAACCTTGAACGTGCTATTGAATTTTCTGATAAAGAAAATGAGACACTAAAGCCGTTGCTTGAAGGTATCGATATGACGGTCAAGAGCTTTAATGACGCTGTTTCTAAATTTGGTGTTGAAATTGTAAACCCACAAGGTGAGCAGTTTAATCCAGATTTTCATCAAGCAATGTCAATTCAACCAAGTAACGATGTAACACCTAATACAGTACTTGCTGTTATGCAAAAAGGTTACACATTGAATGGTCGTTTATTACGCCCTGCGATGGTTATGGTTTCTAAAGCTGCTGACGCTTAATTAATTTAAGATTATTAGCTTTGATAAAAATGCCTCATATTGAGGCATTTTTTTTGTCTTTTTTATAGTGAATTAGCTGTACGAGCATAGTGAGTAACACAGCACTAAACATTAAACTTGAAAATGGCACTGCGCTTTTTGCATGCATAATGGCGAGTAGCGGGCCAACTAATGCACCACTACCAAAACGAAGTGTGCCAATTACGGCCGTTGCCGTACCTGTGTTTCTTTCAAACTTCATTAATATTAGCGAATCAGCATTACTTGCAGTGACACCTAAACTCATCATTAATGGCGCAATAGCAGCCACAATATAATAAAGTGATAAGTGCAATAAGCTAAATGTTAACAGCGCAAGCCCCGATACAAACCCACATACAAGCCCAATATAGAGCATTTTTCGAGAACCCAGCCTTGGTACAATTCGCGTATTTAAAAAGTTACCAAACATCAGCGCCATTACATTAAACGCAAATAACACACCAAATAATTGTTCTGACACTTCATATAAATCTAAATAAATAAATGGTACTGAGGTCAAAAAGCAAAAAAATCCAAACGATACAAACATAGAACTGAGTATATCCGCACGTGCGTCTTTATTACTGAGTACTGTTTTATAGCTATCAAAAAATAGAGCGAGGCCTTTTTTCTCATTTTTATGAATAGGTATATCTATTAAATACACTTGTACAAACGCTAATATTAAAAAGCTATATCCAGCAAGGACCAAAAATATGGTTGACCAAACAGAAAATCCTAAAATAAACGAACCAACAGAGGGGGCTACTAACGGTGCTACCATCATGATCATCGACACATACGACATTCCCTTAGCTGTATTTTGCTGATAAATATGGCGAATAATACCCGGTACGACTACGGTTGCTGCCGCTCCGGTAAATGCTTGCACTGCTCTAAGAGTCCAAAACGCATGGATTTCGGTTGTAAATGCGAGTGCAAGTGAGCTTGCGCCAAATAGGGTTAAGCCAATACGTGCGAGCTTACGGCGGCCAATTTGATCGGCAATAGGGCCAAAAAATAACATACCTAATGAATAACCCGCTAAGTAAATACTTAACGATATTTGTACATTTGGCATATTAGTTTGTAAATCGCTTGCAATTACCAGCATGGCGGGCAAATACATATCAATAGCCAAAGGAGTAATCGCCACGATACTGGCTAATAAAGGCAATAAAATACGGGTATTAAAAGACGAGGCTGAGGCGTCCATGTGTAAACTCAACAATCACTAAAAACAAGGGCTATAGTGTAACAGGGCATTGTATTTGGATAAACTTAGTTTGCCTGCTAAGTTTATCGTCTTATCGGATCCTTTTAATATAAAGGTATATAAAGCAAATATTTTAAATTGATACTGTGTTTGCTATTCTACAAGCAATAAAAAATTCATTACTTAAGAGAATTATCATGAAAAAACTAGTACTTGCAGTATTAGCGACAGCCGTTTTAGCCGGTTGTAAAACGTCACCAACAGGGCGCACTCAAATAGCGCTTTACTCAGATCAACAAATGAGTGAAATGGGCACTGCTAGTTTTGCAGATATGAAAAAAAGCCAACCAATTAATAAAGATGCAAAAACAAATGCATATGTAAATTGCATTGCTGAAAAAGTAGTGGCTGTATTACCAAAAGAATACGCGTCGCAAAATTGGGAAGTAGTTGTATTTGAAGATGAATCTGCTAACGCTTTTGCACTACCTGGTGGTTACATTGGGGTTCATACGGGCTTATTAAAAATAGCCACCAATCAAGACCAACTAGCAACCGTACTTGGACACGAAGTAGGGCACGTAATTGCTGAGCATTCTAATGAACGTGTTTCACAGAGCTCTATTTTAGATACCGGTATGCAACTTGGTAGTGCAGCACTTGAAATGGGTAACATTCAATACCGTAATGAAATTATGCAGGGTCTAGGCTTAGGCGCACAGTATGGTGTTGTTTTGCCATTTAGCCGTTCGCACGAGTCAGAAGCTGATGAAATTGGCTTAGATTTAATGGCGGAAGCAGGCTTTAATCCACAAGAATCAGTGACCCTTTGGCAAAATATGAGTGCAGCAGGTAGTGGTACAACACCTGAGTTTTTATCAACTCACCCTGCGCCAAGCAGTCGTATTAAAGACTTACAAGCACAAATGAGTAAAGCACTTAGTGAGCAAAGTACAGCTAAAGCACAGGGTAAAAACCCACAATGTAAGCTGTAATCTAGTTTAATTACTAAATAAAAACCCCTGTGAGTAATTACTTACAGGGGTTTTTGTATTCAGTACTCACCTTTATTTAGTTGTAAGCGCTTTTTGTAATACATTTTTAAAGCGTTCAAAATCTTCAATGTGCGGCAGATGCCCTAAGTTATCTAGTTCGAATAATTGTGCGTCAGGAATAAGTGTTGCAGCGTGTTTGCCTAATTTATCGTATCGACCAAGCTCGTAATCAACGCCCTCTTTTTTCCAGTTACGGCCTGGGCCGGTTCTGTCGCGTGTACCAATAATTAATTTAACCGGAACAATTAAATCTTTAAATTCGGTTATTACAGGTTGAGTGAAAATCATGTCGTATGTTTTAGCGTTTACCCATGCCATTTTTTCTTTATCTGGACCTTGTATTTGCCCTGTTATAAAGTCAGTTAAAGCTGAATATGTTGCATTCCACTTCCCATCATAATAATTTTTTTGTTGATACTTTCTTACGCCTTCCGGTGTTTTTGAAAGCTCGTTTTTATAGAAAAAATTAGTATCTTTATAATCAACATACTGCAGGTAGTTTTCAAGCCCAATAGGGTTTAATAAAATTAGCTTTTTAGTTGTATTTGGATACATTAATGCAAAACGACTCGCTAGCATCCCGCCCATAGAGTGCCCAAGTACAATCGACTCTTTAATATTAAGTGAATCTATTAACGCGTGAGTATGATGAGCAAGCGTCGCAAACGAATACTGGTAATTAGTTGGCTTAGACGACTTGCCAAAACCAATTTGGTCAGGGATTAATACCCCATAACCTAAAGATTGCAGATATTGAGCGGTTGTAGTCCAGTAGTCAGCATTAAAATTTTTGCCGTGCATAAGTGTAACTGTAGGCATACCGGCTTTAGTAGGCTTTAAGTAAATATAAGCCATTTTTAATGATTGTTTTTGCGACTCAAGTGCAAAGTAATTTACCTTAAAATCGTATTCGTAATTGCTTAATAGTGCATCATAAGAAAGGGCGGATGTATCTTGAGAAGTGCCAGCTAAGGCATTGTTTGTTAGTACTAATAAAGTAGAGAAACAAATAACTTTAATCGACGACATTCAGTTACTCCTATTAAAGGCGAACGCTTGGCTTAAAAAGAAGTACAACAATAACTAAGTATTTAAACCTGTTCAATTAAATGTTTTACGTGGACGAAAAAAAGCGAAGCTAAAATTGTGCTTCGCTTATTATTACTGAGTAAAGAGCTGATTGTAAAAGTTTAAAATGTCCACTCAATATGGATTTGAGGTACCGATTCAGTGACTTCAGTACCTAATTTATTGTGCCAGTATTGTAATTCCATACCCAGCAGTAATGTGTTCTCTTTCATTTGAAGGGCGTTACCCATATCCCACACTAAAATAGGTTGAGCGAGTATCCACGCCTCTACATTATTGCCAAACTCATCTTCACGCTTTGCAATGTACTCAGCGTGGCCTTTAAAGCTAAATTTTTGCGAGCCAATAGTGAAAGGGTATTCAAAAGCTACATCAAGCATCCAGCTATTAGTTTCAATAGGGGCGCCGCCTTTTGCTACACCTTCGCTGTCGTCAATATAGGCAGTTATTAGTGTTTGAAAAAAGTTAAACCCTGATACATCCCAGCTTAATTTAACGCCGGGTAAGTACTTAACCATTTTTGCATCGTGGGCAACATTAATACCGGCTGTTAAACCAACATCTAATAAATTGCCAGTACCCACTTTTTCATCATAAAGAGCAGACATGCTAACTGTAGTGTAAAATTCGCCATAAAAGTCATCGTCTTGGTAACCATCGTCTTTAAGATCATTACTGTAATCAATAAAGAAAAAGTTATCACCAAATTCATAACCGGAAGCATGCTGAATAGAATAAACGGTTGTATTTGATTTCTTTTCGGTAAACGGGTTTTTTTGAAAACCATTATTAAGGTGTAGCGCTGTACTGCTCCAGTTTGCTGCAAAAGCAGATGACGATAAAGCAATTGACGCAAGGCTAACGAGGGAAAGTGATTTTTTAAATTTCATAACTGTTTAATTAACTATAATTTTAATGACAGGCGGAAGCAAAGATTATAGCAGGAGTAATTGATTTATAGAGTGTTAATTTTAACAAATGTTGCAGCCTACTTAATAAGCTGCAACATGTAATGACTCAATTTATTACGCTTTATTACGGCGTAAACAAATAATAGTAATCGCCGTAAATGCTAAAATAAAACAGTAATAAGAAGACGTTGATACTTCCCACGGGCTAATTTTAAACGTAGCGCCTAACAGTAGCGCTTGTGCGCCATAAGGAAGTGAGCCTTGCGTTACACAAGCAAATATATCAAGCAAACTTGCAGAGCGTTTACCGCTTATTTCACCATCATCTGCCAGCTTTTTAGCAATAGGGCCAGCAACAATAATAGATACGGTATTATTAGCAATACACATATTACTTGTCATAACCAATGCTGCAATACCTAATTGATCGGCCACTTTACGGTGCCATTTTGCGATGATTTTAGTTATGGCTTGAATTTTTTGGGCAATGAAATCAAGGCCACCGTTAATCCGAATAAATTCAGATAAGCCACCAATAAACATTGATAGTAAAAATATTTCCTGCATATCGGTAAAGCCTTTGTAAATATCTTTTACGAAGCTTGCGCCTTCATAACTTCCTGTAAAGCCCATTAATGCAGCAAAAATAATACCGCTAAACAACACGACAAATACGTTCAAGCCAGCAACTGCTAACACTAAAATAAAGGCATAAGGAAGTACTAACCAAATATCGTAATCTTTGGTCTCAACTACTTGTGCTGCAGGTGTTAAGTAAAACAACAAGCCAATAGTTAGTATTGCAGCGGGTACTGCTATTTTAAGATTCTCTTTAAACTTGTCTTTCATCTCACAGCCTTGTGTACGAGTGGCTGCGATAGTGGTATCGGAAATAATTGATAAGTTATCGCCAAACATAGCGCCAGATACAATCGTACCGGCCATTAACGCAGGGTCGATACCTGTTTTGATGGATACTGCATAAGCAATAGGACCAATAGCACCAATTGTTCCCATCGACGTACCCATTGCAGTAGATACAACCGCTGCAATTAAAAATAAACCAGGAAGTAATAGCGAAGGTGGAATAAGTGATAAGCCAGCATTTACTACCGCATCTACACCACCGGTTGCACTGGCAACGGCAGAAAACGCACCTGCAAGTAAGTAGATTAAACACATGGTAATAATATTGTTGTGTCCGGCACCTTTAATAAAGGTTTCTACACATTCGTTTACTGTGCCTTTATTTAAAATAAACGCAAGCATAATGGCGGGTAATATAGCCACTGGAGCAGGAAGTTGATAAAAAGCGTAGTCAACCCCTTGCGATTGTAAATATAAACCAGAGCCCAAAAATAGTGCTACAAAGGTTAAAAGGGGTAGTAAAGAAAGTATTGCTTTATTTTTGTTAAATGATGGCTGCATCATAATCCTCGAAACCAGTTAATTTACAACAGCCAAAAATTCCTCTTTTAGCTGAATTTAGCAAATCTACCTACTATGTTAATCATTAACAAAATTAGGAGAGTGCAGCGCCCGCAAGCCAAAGACCAAATCGACGCGAAAGAGAAGTTTAAATGTATAGATGGCTAAAGTAAACTGGTATTGTTATTATTATTAAATTAAAAGGTCACCTGACTATTGCATGACTTTTAGATAATATCTACAAAGTAACGTTATTTTCAGCGATTAATATTTGTCCAACTGCATAAAAATGCCCAAGCGCGTATTTGCTATGCTCCGGATATATACTCAGATTAGTAAAAAACGGATCCAAATTTAAATTAGGTAAAAACAATGACTACAAATCGAATAGGCGTTTTTGGTGCTAATGGAAGAATGGGCTTAGCTCTATTAGAAGCAGCGACAATTAAAGAGCAAACACAACTTACGGGTGCATACGTTCGTAGCAGTTCATCGTTATTAGGTATTAATGTAAATCAAGTAAATAGCGCAGCCGATAACAGTGTTAGCTTTAGCGAAGAAACCACAATAGATAATGTAGATGTTTTAATCGACTTTACGCTTCCCGCTGGTATGAAAAACCATTTAAAAACCGCTGTAGCACAAAAAATTCCTATGGTTATTGGTACAACGGGCTTAACAAGCGACGATATGGCACTTTTACACGATGCCGCTAAGCATATTCCTATTGTATTTGCGCGAAACTACAGTGTAGGAGTCAATGTACTACTGAACCTTGTGCAAACCGCAGCGACCAAATTTGGTGACGATTTAGATATTGAAATATTTGAAGCGCATCATCGTCATAAAATCGATGCGCCATCGGGCACAGCATTAGCCATTGGCGAATCAATTGCACAGGCTAAAGGTTGGGACCACGACGAGGTTGCTGTATACGACCGCAGCCAAGTGGAGACTGCTAAATCGCAAAATGAAATAGGTTATTCGGTACTAAGAGGGGGCGATATAGTAGGTGAACACACCGCATACTTCGCCACAATGGGCGAAAGACTCGAATTAACCCATAAAGCAAGTTCAAGAATGACATTCGCTCTAGGTGCTGTAAGGGCTGCAAGCTGGTTGAAAAATAAACCTGTAGGACTTTATGATATGCAAGATGTACTAGATCTGAAGTAGTTTAGTTACTTTTTTAACTGTTTGGGTCTAATTTTGCCTACAGTGACTTGTTTGTAACAATTTACTAAATAATATTAGACCTAAAAGCTAACTTAATGTAATATGCAGCCAATTTGCCAAAAATTACTAAATGCGTGTTTCCAATTATACCCAAGTGGCTAGTAAATCCGGGGTTTCAGTGGGAATAAAAATAGTTTTAGGCAAGAAAAAATGATTGAAGGTTGAATGCTTTACATCTGCATCATTTAAGACTGCGTAAAACAATTTAAGCTCACAGAAATCTGGTTTTGACGATCCCTCTGGGTATTGGCGGGGTGTTAAGCAATTGCTTACTCCCGTTTTTTACTGTTAGGAGGTTTAACTTGACTAAATCCGCTCTGTTAGTCCTAGAAGACGGCACAGTGTTTCGCGGTACTGCAATCGGCGCTGACGGCATGTCAGTCGGTGAAGTAGTATTCAATACGTCTATGACTGGTTATCAAGAAATTTTGACTGATCCATCATACGCGGAACAAATCGTAACTTTGACGTACCCACATATCGGTAATACGGGTACCAACAGCGAAGACGAAGAAGCGAATCAAATTTGGGCTAAAGGCCTAGTGATCCGTGATTTGCCACTGCTAGCAAGTAATTTTCGTAACGAGCAATCGTTAGATGATTACTTAAAAGAACGTAATATTTTAGGTATTGCGGACATCGACACCAGAAAGTTAACTCGAATTTTGCGTGATAAAGGCGCACAAAACGGGTGTATTATTGCTGGCGACGAGCTAGACGAAAATAAAGCGCTACAAGCCGCGCAAGCCTTCCCAGGTTTAAAAGGTATGGATTTAGCAAAAGTTGTCTCAACCAAGGAAAATTTTGAGTGGCGCGAATCAAGCTGGACATTAGGCGAAGGATTTAAAACCCTTGATGCTGCTGATGAAAAGTTTCATGTTGTTGCCTACGACTTCGGTGTAAAGCGTAATATTTTACGTATGCTTGTAGACCGTGGTTGTAAACTTACAGTAGTACCAGCGCAAACCTCTGCCGCTGACGTACTGGCTTTAAACCCTGATGGTATCTTCCTATCTAATGGCCCTGGCGATCCTGAGCCATGTACTTACGCTATTGATGCAATTAAAACCTTTTTAGAAACCGACACACCAATTTTTGGTATCTGTTTAGGTCATCAGTTATTAGCCCTTGCCTCAGGTGCTAAAACAGAAAAAATGAAATTTGGCCACCACGGCGCTAACCACCCAGTTAAAGACCTAGACCGCGATGTAGTTATGATCACAGCTCAAAACCATGGTTTTGCAGCTCAAGAGTCAAGCCTGCCAAGTACGCTTCGTGCCACGCACAAATCGTTATTTGACGGAACGCTTCAAGGTATTCATCGTACAGATAAACCTGCGTTTAGCTTCCAGGGTCACCCTGAAGCAAGCCCTGGTCCGCACGATGCAGCCCCATTATTTGACCACTTCATCGATTTGATGCAAGCGCGTAAACACTAATTTAACTGGAGTAATAATGCCAAAACGTACCGACATAAAAAGCATTCTTATCTTAGGCGCAGGCCCAATTGTAATTGGTCAAGCTTGTGAATTTGACTACTCTGGTGCTCAAGCGTGTAAAGCACTTAGAGAAGAAGGCTACAGAGTTATATTAGTTAACTCAAACCCTGCAACTATCATGACCGACCCTGATATGGCTGATGCAACATACATCGAACCAATTCACTGGGAAGTGGTAGAAAAAATTATTGAAAAAGAAAAGCCAGATGCAGTACTGCCTACAATGGGTGGTCAAACGGCATTAAACTGTGCGCTTGAACTAGACAAGCACGGTGTATTGGCTAAACATGGTGTTGAACTAATTGGTGCAACGGCTGATGCAATCGACAAAGCAGAAAACCGTGAACGCTTTGACGTAGCAATGAAAAATATTGGTCTTGAATGTCCTCGTGCTGAGATTGCTCACTCTATGGATGAAGCCAAAGACATCATAACGCGCATTGGTTTACCATGTATTATCAGGCCTTCTTTTACTATGGGCGGCACCGGCGGCGGTGTGGCGTATAACTTAGAAGAGTTTGAAGAAATTTGTGAACGTGGCTTAGATTTATCGCCAACGAACGAATTACTAATTGATGAATCACTGATTGGTTGGAAAGAGTACGAAACAGAAGTTGTACGTGATAAAAACGATAACTGTATTATTGTTTGTACCATTGAAAACTTTGACCCTATGGGTGTTCACACTGGCGATTCAATCACCGTTGCACCAGCGCAAACGCTAACCGACAAAGAATACCAAATTATGCGTAACGCCTCTATGGCAGTATTACGTGAAATTGGTGTAGAAACTGGCGGTTCTAACGTACAGTTTGGTATTAATCCTGAAGATGGCCGTATGGTTATCATTGAGATGAACCCACGTGTATCACGTTCATCTGCATTAGCATCAAAAGCAACGGGTTTCCCAATTGCTAAAATTGCAGCAAAACTAGCAGTAGGTTACACGCTTGATGAACTTCAAAACGACATTACTGGTGGAAAAACCCCCGCGTCTTTTGAGCCTTCAATCGATTACGTTGTTACAAAAATTCCTCGCTTTAACTTCGAAAAATTTGCAGGTGCTAACGACCGTTTAACTACGCAAATGAAATCAGTTGGCGAAGTAATGGCAATTGGTCGTAACCAACAAGAGTCGTTACAAAAAGCATTACGTGGTCTTGAAGTGGGTGCAACGGGATTCAACCCGATAGTTGCCCTTGATGACCCTAAAGCAAAAGAAAAAATAATTCGTGAACTACGCGAGCCAGGCGCTGAGCGTATTTGGTACATTGCTGATGCAATGCGCCATGGCATGAGCGTTGATGATGTTTACGAACTGACTAAAGTTAACCGCTGGTTCTTAGTACAAATAGAAGACATTTTAAAAGACGAATCAAAAATAGCGAAAGTAGGCATGGCGGGTTTAAATGCTGACTTCCTGCGTAAACTTAAGCGCAAAGGCTTTGCAGATCCGCGTATAGCAGAAATTGCAGGTGTATCTGAAGCTGAAATTCGTAAAAAACGTCATTTATTAAACATCGTGCCAGTATACAAACGTGTTGATACGTGCGCTGCAGAATTTAGCTCAGACACTGCTTACATGTATTCAACTTACGATGAAGAATGTGAAGCTAACCCAACAGATCGTGATAAAATCATGGTTATTGGTGGTGGTCCAAACCGTATCGGTCAAGGTATTGAGTTTGATTACTGTTGTGTACATGCCTCGCTTGCGCTTCGCGAAGACGGTTACGAAACTATCATGGTTAACTGTAACCCTGAGACGGTATCTACCGATTACGATACATCTGACAGGTTATACTTCGAGCCAATTACGCTTGAAGACGTACTCGAAATCGTACGTGTTGAAAAGCCAAAAGGCGTTATCGTGCAGTACGGTGGTCAAACACCACTTAAACTAGCGCGTGAGCTTGAAGCAAATGGCGTACCAGTGATTGGTACTTCACCTGATGCGATTGACCGTGCAGAAGACCGCGAACGCTTCCAACAACTTGTTGAGCGTTTAAACTTACTTCAGCCAGAAAATGCAACAGTAACTTCAACCGAAGAAGCCTTACTTAAGTCAGTTGAAATTGGCTTCCCACTAGTTGTACGCCCGTCGTATGTACTAGGTGGTCGTGCAATGGAAATTGTATACGACGAAGATGATTTACGTCGCTACATGACCGAAGCTGTACAGGCATCAAACGAAGCACCTGTATTACTGGATCGTTTTTTAGATAACGCGATTGAAGTTGACGTTGACGCAATTTGCGACGGCGAACAAGTAATCATCGGCGGTATTATGGAGCACATTGAGCAAGCGGGTGTTCACTCAGGTGACTCAGCCTGTTCATTACCTGCACATTCTTTATCACAAGAAGTGCAAGACGTAATGCGCAAGCAAGTAACCGACATGGCGCTTGAGCTTGGTGTTGTTGGCTTGATGAATACACAGTTTGCAGTAAAAGAAGACAAAGTGTATTTAATCGAAGTTAACCCACGTGCTGCACGTACTGTACCGTTTGTATCTAAAGCAACCGGTGTTGCGCTTGCAAAAGTAGCTGCACGTTGTATGGCTGGGCAGTCTTTAGCAAGCCAAGGTATTACTAAAGAAGTGATCCCTCCTTACTACAGCGTTAAAGAAGTTGTTTTACCATTTGCTAAGTTTCAGGGTGTGGATCCAATCCGTGGTCCTGAAATGCGTTCAACAGGTGAAGTGATGGGTGTTGGTGATACTTTCGCCGAAGCATTCGCAAAAGCACAATTAGGTGCAAGCAATACTTTACCACGCGGTGGTCGCGCGTTATTATCTGTTCGTAATAGCGATAAGCCACGTATTGTTGAATTAGCCAAAATCATGACCGACTTAGGTTTTGAACTTGACGCAACTGGTGGCACGGCACAAGCTCTTGAAGAAGCTGGCATTGAAGTACGACGTGTAAACAAAGTATATGAAGGCCGCCCACATATTCTTGATTATATCAAGAATAAAGAGTACAGCTATATCGTCAATACCACCGAAGGTCGCCAAGCGATCGAAGATTCGAAGGTGTTACGTCGTGGTGCATTGCAAAATAAAACCAACTATACGACAACCTTGAACGCGGCATTCGCTAACTGTACTGCTAACAAAGCAGATGACCGTAGTAAAGTGACGTCAGTTCAAGAGCTACACCTGCGATTGAACTAAGGAAATGTGCCAAGGCCAACTAAGGCCTTGGTGTAAAGTGAGAAAAGTATGCAATCAATTCCGATGACAGTTCGTGGCGCAGATTTACTGCGTAAAGAGCTTAACGAATTAAAAACAGTTACCCGTCCAAAAATTATCGCCGACATTGCTGTTGCGCGTGAACACGGTGACTTAAAAGAAAACGCTGAGTACCACGCTGCGCGTGAGCAACAGGGTTTTTGTGAAGGTCGTATTCAAGAAATTGAAGCTAAACTTTCAAATGTTCAAATAATTGACGTAACTAAAATGCCAAATACCGGTAAAGTTATTTTTGGCACTACGGTAACTATTGTAAATGTAGAAACCGATGCTGAAGTAAAATACCGTATTGTGGGCGATGATGAAGCAAGTATTAAAAACAACTTAATATCTGTTAACTCACCGATTGCACGTGGCTTAATTGGTAAACAAATGGATGATGCAGTGTCTATTCAAACGCCAAAAGGTATTGTTGAGTTCGAAATCATTGAAGTTGAGTATCTTTAACGTATAACTCACTTTAACGTTTTAAATAAAAACCGATGTAATTACATCGGTTTTTTTATGTCTGTAATTTAACCTTTAATGGTAAACGCGCTCGTACAGTATTCATATTCTATAAATATGGTCTATGTTGGTATAGTAGGTACTTATACCGATATTGTTAAAGACGTATATATTCTAGCGCATTGAATAACTTACTAGCGGCGATAAAAATTATTTATATTGAACAGCTATATGTCATGATTTTCGCCTTGTTAATGAGCTATTTTCTTTTCGCTAAAATAGATCACTAATCTAACGTAATTGGTATTAACATATTCTCTAAAAAGGAAAAAATATGGCTAATATACTCTATCCAGCACCCTTAAATGTAGGATCAAAAATAGCAGTGTGCTCGCTTTCTGCGGGTGTAAAAGCTAAATATCATGAACGGTTAGACATAGTTATAAATGGACTCAAACATCGAGGATATAAGGTTGTTGAAGGCGAGTTTTTACGACAAAACAAACCAAGAGCGCAATTAAACGCAAAAGCCCATGCAGATCAACTAATGGGCTTTTTATTAGATGATGAAATAGACGCCATAATGCCTCCTTTTGGTGGCGAGTTAGCAATGGAAATATTACCCTTTCTTGATTTTAACGCCATTAAAGAAGCAAAGCCTAAATGGTTAGTTGGGTTTTCTGATGTAAGTACTATTGCATGTGCACTCACGGCTAAATGCCAATGGGCAACGCTACACAGCGCTAATCTAATGCAACTCCACCCAAACGAAAAAAGCCCTTATTGCCTGCAAATATTTGAAACACTAAGCTACGAAGCTGGCAGCAAGTTTGAGCAAGCTCCGTCATCTCATTATCAAAAAAACAGACCTGATTACGCACAAAATCCCAATACATTGTTTGAACACACTGAGGTTACTCAGTGGCAGTGTTTAAATTATTTTGATGAACGTACTATTGAAATGTCAGGACGTTTATTTGGTGGGTGTCTTGATACTGTAGGGTTATTACTCGATTCTCCATTTTTGGCAATACATGAATTTAAAAAAAATAGCGGACCCGAAGGGCTTATTTTATACCTAGAAAACTCAGAGCTGACGCCAACAACCGTTGCACGGTTTTTACTTTCATTAAAATTAGCAGGTATATTTGACGATATAAACGGTATTATTATTGGTCGCAGCGTGATCACTCAAGGTCAAGATGCTTCTTTTGATTACCGCCACGCGCTTGATGTTGCACTAGGTGGGTGTTTATTTCCTGTGATTATTGATGCCGATATTGGTCATGCTCCACCTAACTTAAATTTAGTAAACGGCGCTACTTGTACAATCACCGCTGACATAAATGAAGGTAAAGTAGTCAAAGCCTCATTAAATACCGAGCTTTGTTAGAAGTTTATTCACTTACCTTTGATAAGTAATTAAGTTAAAGGGTATAATAAGCCCGCTTTTATAGCGCTTTAGTTATAAAAGTACATTCTCAGGGCGGGGCGAAATTCCCCACCGGCGGTATGTTTAATGTTATTTATAACTTAAACGAGCCCGCGAGCGCTTTATTTAACTTATTTTTTAACTAGGTTAAGTAAAGGTCAAGCAGATCTGGTGAGATGCCAGAGCCGACGGTTACAGTCCGGATGAAAGAGAATATGGCTTATTATACTAATATCAATTTTATTAAAGACACGATCATTGTATCGCGTTAAGTGAGCTATTTTTCTAGCGTTATAATAGGTCACTAATTTAATGCCGTTGGTATAACACTGTGCGCCGCTTTTTGCTGCGTGCTTTTTGTTATTTTATTTAAGCTATTTTGGTAGTGATCGTTTTAAATTTAAAGCGATATATTACTGATCCTTTCACAGTCCTGAATCTATTATTTTTTATTTGGAATATAATGATGATTCAGTCTCTACTTACTCAATTCGGCGAAAGCCATATCCGCGTACAAAGCGCAATTGCTGCACTACAGCAAGGGCAAGGCGTACTTGTTGTTGATGATGAAAACCGTGAAAATGAAGGCGACTTTGTATTTTCAGCTGAGCATTTAACGACTTCTCAAATGGCCGAAATGATCCGCGAAGGCAGCGGTATTGTTTGCTTGTGTATGGGGGAGGAGCGCATTAAACAGCTCGACTTACCGCAAATGGTAACCCACAACACAAGTCAAAATAACACCGCTTATACAGTCACTATTGAAGCTAAGCATGGCGTTACAACAGGCGTGTCTGCTGCTGATAGAGTAACTACTATAAAAGCAGCGACTGCCGATAACGCTAAGCCAAGTGATTTATCGCGCCCTGGGCATGTATTCGGTTTAAAAGCACAAACGGGCGGAGTATTAGTTCGTCGTGGTCATACCGAAGCATCCGTTGATTTAATGCAGCTTGCCGGCTTAAAACCATTTGGCGTAATTTGCGAACTAACAAATCCAGATGGTTCAATGGCGCGCCTACCTGAGGTGAGTGATTATGCTAATAAACATAATATGACCGTGGTTTCTATTGAGGATTTAGTGCAATATATTCAGGCTGCACAGCTTCAAGTAGGTTAAATCACTTTGTGCTAGGGTCTGTTGATCTTTCAAGGTTAAATTTGCAGCAGTCTGTTTGGTATTTAGGCAAGGCAGAGCCTATGTAGTGTGGTTATTCCCCATAAATGGGCGATAACGTAGCATTAATGCCAAACAGGCGCTGCCCAAAGGGTTCTTCCTAGGGGCTATTTACTCTTTGTTGCTCGGTTTTTACTTAGCCCACTAGGTTACAAACCTCGCGCCGCGATTAAATAGCCCCTAGTTTGAACAAATTTTAATCCGCAAAGATCAACAGACCCTAGTACCCATTTTATTATAAAACCCCGCATTGACGCTGGGTTTTTATTACTAATAAAAAAGTTATTACTCGTTTTTATTTGAAAATGTTTCTCGCCAATGCGGGTTTTTCAAAAATTTATAGCCTGTAAACTTTACCTCAATAGTTAGTGCATCAGCACATAGTTTATTATTTAGGTGAAATTATGAAAATTAACACGTTATTGCTAGCAACTTCTCTTTTAGGCGCAAGTTCGTTTGCTGCAAAGGCAACTATTGAAGATCAAATAACATCCGCGCCGGGCATGGGAATATTTGCAAACTACAACGAACATATCACTAACACGCCATTTTTACTCAATCTTGATAGCCAACCTAAAGAGCAGATGGGGCCGTATTTAACACGTCAATATTTTCATGGTACACAATCTACGTTTGTAAAATGGGTGGCTAAAAAAGGCGGTAAGGTGCCTTTACATAAACACCCAAACGAGCAAGTAACGTGGATCATTTCTGGCGAGGCCAAAGTGTTCTCTGGTGGCAAACAATATCTTATGAAAGCAGGCGATATGATGGTAATACCTGCTAACGTACCGCACGAGTTTCACTTCAGTGAAGATACTGTAGATATCGACTTTTTTGCCCCAGCGCGTCAAGACTGGATAGATGGTACTGCTAATTACATTCAACAAAAGTAGGGTAAGTTATGTTTTTAAATAAATCTAAATTAGGCTTAACGGCAATTGCCATACTTGTAAGCTCAACGGTAATGGCTGAGCCTGAAACGGTTAAGTCAGAGATTTACGCACAAACAGATGCCGCAGTAGGCGGTATTACATATACGCAAAATAAGCGCTTTATTTTCAGCTATCATCCATTTTATAACCCCAAGGTTAAAGTAGGCGAGCTTTTAAAAAATGGTGATGTAGTGCCATTTCCTAATGCGCAAATGCAAAACGCATATAAAAGTGATGGCAGTTTAAAAAATCCTGCTGATTACTTAAATTGGGTACTCGGTGTAAGAGCCGACGATACTGGTAATGTGTGGATATTAGACTCTGGTCAAGCACTGCCGCGTACAACACCAAAGTTGATAGCGTGGGATGCGATAAGCAATAAGTTAAATAAAATTATTTACTTACCAAGCCCTATCTCTTTGCCACAATCGCAACTTAATGACTTAGCTATTTCTAGCAAATACCATACATTAGTCATTGCAGACGAAGGCATTGCTGATGGTGCAAATGGCAAGGAAGCAGCACTGATTGTGGTTAATACACAAACAGGAGCGAGTCGCCGTGTGCTGCAAGGGCACGATAGTGCTTTACCCGATTACTCAATGCCAATAATAATAGATAAAGGTACGAGTGAACAAAAGCAACTTGATGCCTTTATTGGTGCCGATGGCATTGTGCTTGATAACGCACAACACTGGCTTTACTTTGCTCCACTTAATAAAAAATATGTTTACCGTATTAAAATGGCTGATATTGCCAATGAGCAATTAACCGATAAACAAATAGGTGAGCGCGTAGAGCAATACGCACAAAAACCAGTAAACGGTGGTTTGAGCATAGATGCAGACAATAACCTGTACTTAACCATTGTTGGTGAACGTACGGTCGGTGTTATAGATGCTAAAACGCGCCAGTATCGCGATTACACCTATGACAAAGAGATGATATGGCCTGATGGTGTAAGTATTGGTCCTGAGGGTTACATGTACACAGGTGCAGCGCAGTTACCGTTATCAGCACAACTCAACAATGGAAAGGCAGAAAACAAAGCCCCTTATTATATATTCAGATTTAAACCTTTAGCTGAGGGAGTAATAGGGCGCTAAGCACTATTACCAAAGCTAAATACTTACTTTATTAAACACGCTTAGCAGCGTGTTTTTTTATGCGACTTAAAGTTGAATAACGACTGAGCTAGTGTGTGTGGTATTTACTGGGGATTATCAATTAAATCATGATAATGTTTCAATCATTAGCGCGTTTTTCGCTACTCAATAGTTCGTTATATTACACATACCTTATTACTGACCCTTGGCATATACCATGAAATTATATACTTACTCACATTGTCCATTTTGTGCGCGTGTGAGCTATATAGCAGGAAAACTCAATATTAAGCTTGAAGAAGTTATTATTGATTATGACGACATTGAAACACCAACAAACTTAATTGGTAAAAAAATGGTACCTATTCTTGAAAAAGACGACGGCTCAATAATGGCTGAAAGTAATGATATTATTCGCTATTTTTTACAACAAAAAAATGTTGATGAACCAATGGAGCCATCAAAAAATAGTCTTCAATGGCAAAGCAGTGCTTTTTTACCGCTACAACAAATTGGTTATCCTCGCTGGCCGTTGCTTAGTCTAAATGAGTTTAAGACTGAGTCTAGCCGGGTGGCTTGGGAAGATAAAAAGCAAACAATTGATCTTAATTTTGTCCAACTATTAGCATCGACAAGTGACATTGTTTCTCAAGTAAACGCATTTTTAATCGGTAGTGAAAAGCTGCTTAATATTGAAGACGGAAAAAGTAATATTTCGTTGTTTGATAGTGCCATTTATTTTTCTATTCTAAGAGGCTTGTATTGTGAACCAACAATTACATGGCCGCAGCAATTAAATGTGTGGATGAATAATGAAGCACTAGATTCAGGCGTTCATTTATTGAAGTAATAAGCCCATTTTTATAAATAGTGCGACTCCCTTCGTATAGCGTTTCAGGCCAGTGACTTTGTTACTGGTCTTTTTTTGTTTCAAAAAATATTAGGCAACAAAAAGCCACTTTAAATATAAGTGGCTTAGTTTGTTTTGATTTTGTGAATGCTAACCTTTGTTAGCCTTCACAGCTTTAAAAAAAGCTTATAGAACTTGGATTATTTGCTCTTTTGCTAAACGTGATTTAGGCAGTTTGGCGTTATAATCTTCAGAGTCATCATGGTAGCCAAGCACTAAAGCTACATCACAAATATAGCCATCCAGCTCTTTTTCAAAGATTTCACCAATAAGTTCAGCGTCTACGCCTTCCATTGGGGTTGAATCAATACCTAAACGTGCTGCTGCATGCATGGTGTTACCTAGCGCAATGTAAGTTTGTGCTTTAGTCCATGTTGCATTGTTACCTTGCTCATCGGTATTCATATCAACAAAGGCAAATGCACCAAAAGCCTGTTCGCGGTTTTCTGCTTTTGTACGACCATTTTTAATATCAGCATCAATGATTTGTGCGTAATCTTCGCGTGTATATTTAGGGTTGTGAGCAAATAAAATAACGTGCGACGCTGTTTTAATATGAGGCTGATTAAATTGAAACTTATTAGCAAAGGTATTATGCATACGCTCTTTTGCTTCGTCAGACTCAATAACAATAAATTTCCAAGGTTGTGAGTTAATAGATGAAGGAGAAAGACGCATAGCTTCAAAAACTACGTCTAGGTCATCTTGAACAATACGCTTGGTTGTATAACGTTTAGTTGTGTAACGTTTTTCTAAATCACTAATAATTGGGTGAGTCATTTGTTTCTCCGTTAAGTGGCCTGTTTGACCGATGTTTACTATATTGAGCCGTTTTATTAAAAACAAAGCCCGTATAACTATTTAATTACTTACTGGTTGAGCCACTGGCGCGTTACGTCATCAAGTACTTGTCGCTCTTTGCTAACTTTATAATCAAGTGCGGCAATTATGTCGTTTGAAAAGTGTAATTTATCAAGTGTGTCTAATTGAGCTTGACTAAAGAGCGCTTGTTTATCATCACGCAGCAATAAAACTGCTCTATCAACGCTGCCAAGTAAACCTTGTGGATCGGCAAGTTCACGTATTTTATGTTTATGGTGTAAAAATTGAGGTTTCCAAAGGGGAACTACGCACCATGTGTGAGTTGCAACGGCGTTTTCAAAAGCGCTAAAGCAATCATCTTCTGTGCCAGTTAAAAATTCATAGCCAGCTTGAGATAACCCGTACTCTTTCATCATGTTAATTGAAAAGCGCGTAATGCCAGCACCGGCATTTATGCCCTGAATCGTTTTTTGCATTTTGGCAAGGACATCAGGTTTCAGTAAGTCGCTAATTTGGCTTACGGCATGCTCTGGTATGTAATCGGGTACGCCCCAGTGAGCATAAGGCTGGTAATGTAAGCCAAGTTCAATAAGTGGCATAACCAGCTCCACATCAGCTTTATAAATACCGTGGCTTGACGGAAGCCACGCAGAAGCGAGTAGGTCTATCTCACCTGATTTTAAATTTTTAAAGTTATCTTGATGCGGCGCGTAAATACGCTCAACGCTAAAGCCCATATCAGTTAAAACATGGCTGATAATTGAAGCGGTAACTCGATGAAATGATAAATCGGTTACACCTAATTTTAAATGTGGTGTACTCATAATGTATTACTCCATTTAATAGAGCAGCCCATGCTAGGTGTTTGCTGCTGAGGGCCTTTGCCTGTTGCGGCAATTTGGCGCATTGCATTAACTAACTCAGGGGTACGATGTGTGGTGCCATTCATTTTTGTATCGTCTAAGCGGCCACGGTATTGCAGTTGCCCATGCTTATTAAAACCAAAAAAGTCAGGTGTGCATACCGCGCCATAGGCTTTGCCTACGCGCTGGTCTTCATCAACCAAATAGGGAAATAAAAAGCCATGTTGTTTAGCAAATTTTTCCATATTGGCAGGAGAGTCTTCTGCTACATATTGGTAGTCGTTTGACATGATAGCTAATACATTAATGCCTTCACTAATAAGTGTCGCGGTGTCTTGGCTCAAGCGATTGGCTATACGTTGTACATAAGGGCAGTGGTTACAAATAAACATAATAAGTAAGCCATTTTCACCCAGATTATCGGCTAATGAAAACGACTCACCTAATGGGTTTTTTAGTGTGAAGCTAGGGGCTTGCCAGCTAAAATCACAAATTGGTGTATCTAATAACATACGTTAACTCCTAAAAAGCCAGCCCGTATGGCTGGCTTATAAAAATAATTAATTATTTTTGATTAAAGCGAAAACGCGTTAATACGTAAGGCGGTTTTGCATTACCAAAGCCTTGGCTAAATGCAGGGTGTTGGTGGAGTTGATCTTGTGTTACATAAATCCAACCATTGCTTACTGCTAGGCTGTCAGGCCATGATAATCGTTTATCTTGAACAATTATTTCGTAGTGGCCTTTAGTGGTTAAGCCAATCGCATTGTTTTCAAGGTCGGTTACCAAAATGCCGCCGCCAGGAACGTAGGTCATGCCATCGCTTGGATTTTTAGGGCCAAACACTTCAATATTCTTTGCTTTTTTAGTGTCGGAGTAACTGTTATTAGCCAATACTTTTGCTGGGATACGGTAAACCTTAGTGCCAGTAAATGAGCCAAAGTAAACCCATTCGTTATTGTCATCAATCGTTATTGGGTTTAAACCAAAGCGAAGATTAGTGGTTTTTCCTTCAGGTGATTTAGATGCAACTGGTGAGGCTTCAATAATTATATCGCGCTCCTGTGGCATTAGTGTGGCACTGCCTTCGAGTACGCGAGTAGACTCACCTGTGTTTAAATCAACCACAATAAAGGCGGGCTTGGTTGCGCCCATAAAATTACCAAATGACATATCAGCTATGTAAATTTTGTTATTAAGTTCATCAATTACAAAGTCTTGTAAGAATGAATTAGCAAGTACCGCCGATTTATTTAGTTTTATTGTGTTTACTAAGCTGTTATTTACGCTATCCCAAGCTATAAGTTTAGGGGTTACTTTTTCGCTCCCCATATCTAAAATCCACACAACGCCTTTACTGTCGCTGTGAATGCCGATAACTGCCGCAAGGCCTACCTCGCCAATTTCTGGGCCGTCTGCCCAATCGATAGTTGGAAATGGTTGCTGTACGCCATTAGCCATAATTTCAACAACGCGTGTTTTTGGGTTATCTAGCGGATGCATACTTACTAGCATCCTGCCTGCAGGTGTAATTGTTATACCTGCACCGCGATATTTAGTAAACGTAGTGACGGTTTCAAGTGGGCCGACTTCTAAGGCGTTAGCATTTGTTAAGGCGCTTGCTACTAGTGAAAGCGTTGCTATGGCTAAAGTACTTTTAAATTTTTTCATTTTTTGCTACTCGCAGTATTTATCTGAATTTGAAGTGGTATAAATCACTTGCTCATTTATGAGCAGCTTTATTACTTGAGTGAATAATAAGCGGATATTAAAAAGCAATAAACAGCGTAATAATTGAATCTTTATCAAATAATAATAGATAATAAAAATAGCCAATAAAAAAACACCAATCTAAATTGGTGTTTTTATTAAAATCGCCACTTTTAACGAATAGTGGTTAGTTCATTAATAGTAAAAGAAGCAATGCAGCCTTCAACTTTTGCTAAGTAGTTTTTGATGCTTTGTGCTTCCATATGTTGTTGCCATAGTTCATAACTTTGCCAGTTCTCATAAAACACAAAGTGAGCATCATCTTGATTATTTTGATGCAAGGTATATGTAACACACCCAGGCTCTTTTTGTGTTTGTTCAACAAGCAATAAAAGTGCACTTTTTACCGTGTCTATTTTATCGGTGTTAGCAAAAATATTAGCGATTATAGTAAGCTGAGTCATAACTTCCCTTATAATGAAAAATGGTATTTAAAAGCCTTCAAGTACAATTTTACCGATTGATTTACCCGCTTCTAGCTCTTCGTGAGCAATACGTAAATTGGCCGCATTAATAGTGCCTAAGTTTTTACCAATCGTGGTTTGAATGTAGCCTTGGTCAATCAAATCGGCAACATGATTTAATAACTTACTTTGCTCAATTAAATCTTTGGCGTTAAACATTGAGCGGGCAAACATAAATTCCCAATGTAGAGATAAACTCTTCATTTTTAATTTACTTACATCGAGTGACTCAGGATCGTCAATCATTGCGATTTTACCAAATGGTGCAAGTACGTCTGTATATGCTTCTAAGTAAGTATCAGTACTGTGCAGGCTTGCTACATGTGTTACCGAGCCAATGTTTAATGCGTCAATTTGAGCGGGTAATGGTTTTGTATGATCAACGACATAATCAGCACCTAGTTTTTTAACCCATGCTTGAGAGCTTTCGCGCGATGCAGTGGCAATCACCGTTGCGCCAGTAATCGCTTTAGCAATTTGAATAAAAATAGAGCCAACGCCGCCTGCGGCACCTGTTACTAAAATAACTTCGTCTGATTTTGTTGTTGCATCAGCAGCTTGTTTTACAATGTTTAAATGCTCAAATAATAATTCGTACGCTGTTATTGCGGTAAGGGGTAATGCAGCAGCTTCAGCATCGTTTAAGCTCTGCGGTTTAAATCCTACAATGCGCTCATCCACTAATTGAAATTCTGCATTACTACCTGGGCGAGTAATATCACCAGCGTAATAAACCGCATCACCGAGTTTAAATGCCGTTACAGCATCGCCGATTGCAACAACTTCACCAACGGCATCCCAACCAATAACTTTTACTTCACCCTCAGCAGGGGGCATAGATGCACGCACTTTGTAATCTACTGGGTTAACTGCAATAGCTTTAACTTTTATAAGTAAATCGCGACCTGTTGCAACTGGCTGTGGTAATTCAACATCAATTAACGATTCAGGATTAGTAACAGGAAGAGATTTTTTATAACCAATGGCTTTCATAATAAATGTCCTAATTTGTTTACGTATAAGATGTAAGCCATGCTTTGGCTAGCTGATGGATATATAGTAGACCTTGCTTTAATGTAAATAAACCGCATAATCGTTGAATCATTATCAAATATAAATAGATAATATGAACATAGAAGATTTAAAACTTATTTTAAAAGTCGCTGAGTTTAGAAGTATTACGCTCGCAGCTGCTAAGTTAGATATGCGTACAGCCACAGCAAGCGCCGCTATCAAACGCGTGGAGTCAGCGCTAGGTAGCGAACTGTTTGTTCGTACAACACGTCATTTGAGGTTGTCGGCTGCTGGGGAGCGCTACATACCACAATGTGAACAGGCTCTAGCAGTGCTTGAACTCGCAAAGCAAAATCTAAAAGGCGAACACGGCGAGATAGAAGGAAGGCTGCGTGTTGCACTTTCATCTGATTTAGGACGTAACTTGGTGATCCCATGGATTGATGAACTCATGGATAGTTACCCTAAATTAAGTTTAAGAGTGCATATAAGTGATAGTAATATCGACTTTTATCGCGATTCAGTTGATATAGCACTTCGTTATGGCTCGCCTAGTGATGCAAGTGTTTATGGTTTTAAAATTTGTAATGTACCGCGCTTGTTGTGTGCTAGCGAAGAATACCTGCTACAAAATGGAAGCCCTGTGCATCCCGATGATTTAGCGTCGCATCAAGGTTTGTTTTATCAGTTGCAGGATATTATAAATAATACGTGGGAATTTAGTGATGGTGAGTCAAAATATAAAGTTAAAATGGATGGCAGGCGCGCCTCAAACGATGGCGATTTAGTCAGGCGCTGGTGCGTTGCGGGTAAGGGCTTAGCTGTAAAGTCGGCTCTTGATATGGCTGATGATTTACTCAATGACAGGGTGGTTACTGTAATGCCAAATTATCAACATGTTAATGGTGAGCTTTGGCTTATTTGCCCAAGTAGGCAGTCAATAACCCCTGCGGTGCGTTTACTACGTGATGTATGCAGAGCAAAATCCCAAGCTATTCTGCAGCAGTTGGTCAATAAAGGCATTATTGATAAAAGCGTATTAAAGGATTAATACGCAATCAGATCAACTTAGCTTTTTATTAAAAAACTCAACGGTACGTTGCCATGCAAGCTCGGCATTGTCTTTATCATATCGACCTGTTGAGTCGTTATGAAAACCATGATTTGCCCCTTTATACATATGCATAGTGTATTCAACATTATTAGCTTTTAAATCTTGTTCGTACTGTGGCCACGACGCGTTTACACGTTTATCCAGCTCGCCTAATTGAATCATTAACGGTGCTTTAATATTTTTACGTAAACTTTCACTGGCAGGAGTGCCGTAAAAAGGTACGCCGGCACTGAGTAAGTTGCTATCTACTGCCGCTAAATAGTTAACAATGTAGCCGCCAAAACAAAAGCCCACAGCGCCTAATTTACCGTTACTGTTAGCATGCGATTTTAGAAAGTGTGCTGCGGCTACAAAATCGTTTTGAATTTTAGCGCGATCCATGGTTTTTTGCATAGCGCGTCCTTCATCATCATTACCAGGGTAGCCACCCAGTGGAAAGAGCGCGTCGGGTGCAAATGCAATAAAGCCTACCTTCGCTAAGCGTCTTGCTACATCCTTTACGTAAGGGTTTAACCCACGATTTTCGTGTACCACGAGTACAACAGGAAGCTTGCCTTCTATGTTTTTAGGGGTTGCTAAGTAACCTTTGCCTTTACCGTGCCCGTTTGGCGAATTGAATTCTTCGTATGTTGCTTTAATATCATCGTCATTAAACGACACTTGTTCAGCCAATGCGTAATTAGGTAATAATGCTGATGTAAGTACAGCCATCGAAAAGCCAAGTGCAGCAAGGCCACTGAGTTTTTTCATAAAAGTACGTCGGTCCATTAAACCGTGGGCGTATTCGTCATACCAATCAAAGGCTTCTTGAGGAATGTGATCAGAGGGGGATTTATTCATGGCTGTTCCTTAATTTTATTATGTCTATTTATTATTTAAATACCATAACGTATTAGGGATAAAAAACGAGCAATATTTCTATCAATTATTAGGACTGTTAATTAATCCTGCGTGCTAAAAAATAAGTAATAGAAGTAATGTTAGCAAATAGGTGAATATTATTCTTAAGTTAAAAATAAAAAGCTCGGCATATAGTATGCCGAGCTTTTTTGGTTGGGATGTTACTTAATTTAGCTGTGAGTAGGCGCTGGTTGGGCATCTACTAGTGGTGGCTTGCCACGCATTTTACGTATTAATCGCTTAGCGTCTTCTAGTGCTACGTATTGGCAAGGTATAAGTATTAAGGTAATTACTGTGGCAAATAACACACCAAAAGCAAGTGATACAGCCATTGGGATAACAATTTTAGCTTGTAAACTCGTTTCAAAAATAATTGGCATTACACCAATAAAGGTAGTGATTGAGGTGAGTAATATTGCTCTAAAGCGACGAGCACCTGCTTGCATTACAGCATCCTTAATCGCAACACCTTCAGTGCGTGCTTTGTTTACAAAATCAACCATAACGAGGGAATCATTTACGACCACACCCGCTACAGCAATTATGCCAAACATAGATAAGCTACTCATGGTCATACCTAAAATCATATGCCCAAACATGGCGCCCACTACACCAAACGGAATAACCGACATTATAATAAGTGGCTGCGAGTAAGATCGAAGCGGAATGGCTAATAAGGCAAATATGATCATCATTGATATACCAAAGTCACGAAGCTGCTCTGAAGCGCTATCCATCTCTTCTTGAATGCGCCCAGCTACATCACTTGTAACACCAGGGTAGCTTTTAAGTAATGTTGGTAAGTATTCATCACGAATTTCTTCTGCAATCGCAAATGGTTCGGCTTGGTCGGTATTTACCGCAGCCCATACGTTTACAGTACGTTTAGAGTTTTCGCGGCGAATACGGTTAACGCCGTCAACAAGCTTAACTTCGGCTACTTCACTTAGTGGTACTTCAGCGCCAGTAGGTGTAATAATACGCACGCTTGCGATGTCACTAATTGAGTTACGTTCGTCTTCTGGATAGCGGATCATGACTTTAATTTCTTCGCCTTCACGCAATATTCGCTGCGCTTCTAAGCCGTAGTAACTAAAGCTAACTTGCGATGCGACATCAGCAAGCGTTAAACCCATGCTATAAGCGAGTGGTTTTAAATCAAGTTGCACTTCGTCGGTGGCACTTTGCATTGAATCGTTTACGTCGCCAACGCCTTCCATTGTTTGTAATTTGGCTTTTAATTTACCAGCCACTTCTTTTAGCTCGTCAGCATTTTTGCCTTCAAGTTTAAAGCTAACGTCGCCATCATCTCGACCGCCATTCATTATACTGTCTTGAATGGTCATGGTTTTAATGCCGGGTAGGGCGGGCATTTGCTCACGCCATAATGCACTTAGGGCAAAGGTGTCGATAGGGCGTAAATCAGGCTCTACCAAAATGGCCATAATATTTGCTTCAGTTCGCCCGCGCAGGCTTACCGATAAGTCGCGGATCATCGGTTTACCGTATTGCTCTTGTAGTTGCTGATCGACCTTTAATAACACGCTTTCTATTTTACGTGCGGTTTCAAGCGTTGCTTGCTCAGATGAGGCAAGGTTCATCTCTATATCAATACGCGGAAAGTCATGCGGTATTTTAGGGTTTGGTACAAACTTAACTAAACCACCTGCAAACATACCTGCGCTTACAATAAGCAAACACATAAAGCCAACAATTACGGTATAGCGGTAGTGAATACAGCGGCTAACAAAAGGAAGGTAGTAGTTATTCACAAAGCCTTTTAAACCACTATCAATCACCATACGTAAGCGATGTAATAGGTTTTTAGGATTTGGTTTACGCGGGTTCATTGCTGCAATATGCGCAGGTAAAATAAGTTTTGATTCAATGAGTGAAAAAATCAAACATAAAATAATCACGCCACCAATTGCCTTAGAAAAAGCAGCGCCAGGGCCTGTTGCGAGTGTTTGAGGTAAAAATGCCGCAATGGTTGTTAGCACACCAAAGGTTGCTGGCATCGCAACGCGTTTTACACCGCGTACAACGTTATCAAGTGTGTGGCCGTATTTTTCTATTTCGGCACTGGCTGACTCGCCCACAACTATGGCGTCATCAACAACAATCCCGAGTACAAGTATAAAGGCAAAAAGAGAGGCTAGGTTAATTGTTACATCTAAAAAGCCAATAGGCATAAACAAAAAGGCGCCCAGAAAAGACACCGGTAAGCCCATCATTACCCAAAATGCTAAGCGTAGCGGTAAAAATAGTGCCAGCACTATCATTACTAACAAGCCACCCCAAATCATGTTATCGACCATCATATCAAGTCGACCTTCAAGGTAGTAAGTTAAATCAACAATAGGAGAGAGCTTAACACCTGCAGGTAAAAGTGGCTCTTTAGCCGCCATGTAGCTTTTAAGGACTTTTGCTACATCGGTAATATCTTGATCTTTTGATGCGTTAACTTCAAACGAGAGTGAATTTTTACCATTGTATTTTGAATACTGCAGACCTTCTTCAAAGCCATCATTAATAGTTGCAACATCGCCTAAATAAATTTGTGCGCCATCAGCAAGGGTAATAAGGGGGAGTTTTTCAAACTCAAAACCACGGTAGGCTTGTTTTTCAACACGCATCGAAATATAACCGTTTTCAGAGCGTATTTGCCCCGCCGACATATTGGCCGAAAAGTTTTGCACAGCGCCTGCAATATCTCTAAATGTTAAGCCGTACTCGCGCAGTTTATCAGGGCTGACTTCTATGCCAATTTCGTACTCTAAGCCGCCGTTAAAATTAACAAGATTCACGTGAGGCAGTGCTTGTAACTCGTCTTTTATATCGTTGCCAAGCTCTTTTAACTGGTAGTTACTCATGTCGCCATAAAGCGCGAGTATCATTACTTCTTGCTCAAACTTATCGCGGCGAACAACAGGGCGCTCCATCCCCGCAGGAAAGGTATTTATTGAATCAACTTGTACTTTAATTTCATCAAGTACTTCTTGTGGGTCGTATTGCTCTTCTATTTCAATCCACGCTTGTGAAAAACCACGGTTAGAGTAAGTAATTAGGCGTTTAATACCTTCAATACCTTCGAGGTTTTCCTCAACTTTTATGGTTATTCCTTCTTCAACCTCTTGCGGGGCAGCTCCTGGGTAAACTGCTTGTACGCTTATCCAGTTACTTTCAAACTGTGGGAACATTTGTTTGCGAATGGTCATCGCCATTAAAATACCGCCCACTAATATAAATATCATTAGTAGGTTGGCAGCAACGGGATTTCGGGCAAACCATGCTATTAACCCTGTTTCACGAGTGCTCATGATTATTCCTCTTTCAGCGCAAGTTGAGTTACATCAGTTTTATTTGGCACAATATCTTCAACTTTTACTGCCATACCTTCAGTAGGATACTCAAGTGCTGAGGTAACAATTTGCTCGCCATTTTTTAACCCTTGGCTGGCTATAATCATGCCGTTTTGTTCGCGTATAATATTGAGGGTTTTAAACGACAATGTTAAATCGTCATTTAAAATTACAATTTTATTATCTTTAACTAAATGGTGCGCAACAATAATCGCGTTATCAAGCGGGCGACCTTCAATTGTAGCGTTAATGTATGACCCAAAACGAAGTGGGCGTGTTTTATCGCCATAAGGTGTTGCAAGCTGTGCAACTAAGTAGCTCATGCGGCTTGTTTGATCAACCACACCTTCGGTGCGAATTACTTTTGCCTGCCACATTGTTTGCTTACCCGCATATTCTGCGTTAAATGTAACGTTTGAGCCTACACCGCCGTTTTTTAAATATTGTAGTTCTTGGTCGGCAACCGGTAAACGGACCTCTGCAACTGAGGTTGCACTTAATGCACCAAAGCTGCTACCAGGGTTTACTACTGAGCCTAAGCTAATTGTGCGCTCATTAATAATGGCATCATATGGAGCTTTAATATAAGTACGTTCAAGATTACGGCTAGCACGTTTAACACTTGCTTGAGCAGAGCGATAACGTGCTAGTTTTTCGGCTAATTGTGGCTTACGTAAATAAAGTTCTGAGGCGATAGCTTCGCTTGAATCTGACTTAATACGCTCCCATTCAGCTTTTGCTACATGTGCTTGTGCGCGTTCTATTTCAAGTGCTGAGCTTGCTTGTGCTAAACCGGCTTGCGCTTCAATAAAGTCTGCCTCGTAATCATTTGCATCAATTCGTGCTAAAATATCGCCTTGCTTTACAAACGCGCCTTCAACAAATTGATCTGATACCGAAATAACTTGCCCGCTTACTTGTGCGATTAGTTCGGTACGGTCCTTTGGTTTAACAATGCCGTACGATTTAACATCGAGCGTTATAGAATCTAAAAGTACGCTTTGTGTTGCAACTAAAGGGCGTAAGTCTTGCTCTGGCTTTTCTTCGGGTGGCTGTTTCATCATCTTAAAAGCTATAGCTAACGCAATGCCGCCTGCTAAAACAGCAATTGGGAGTATTATTTGTTTTGTAGTAGCCACAAGGCATTCCTTCATAATTGGTGGTGACAGAGCAATAATACGCAATAAAGTGTTTACAAGCTGTTTTAAGATGTAACAAAGCATTACATATGTACATTACAACTCAACATGCGGCTAATTACGTTCCTAAAAAGGAATTAAAGTAAATGTTTTTTATACAGAGGATATTATGAAAACCGAATCAATGACTTGCAGATTAGGCTGCGGTGCATGCTGTATTGCGCCAAGTATTAGTTCGCCCATTCCAGGTATGCCAAATGGTAAAAAGGCAGGAGAGCGTTGTATTCAGTTGGACGAACGTAATTTATGTAAGTTATTTGGTGATTCAAGCCGACCTAAAGTATGTAGTGATTTTAGCGCCACATTTGATGTGTGCGGGTCAACAAATGCGCAGGCTCTAGCGCTTATTACAGAGCTCGAAGAGCTAACTTAGTGAGCTATTAAAATACACATATATTTACACTTATCTAGTAGTGAGTATTTATTTTAAGTAATTAAAAGCTGTGCTTTTCACGTGAGCAAGCTCTTCGTCTACCGACAAAGTGTCGATTTGTGGTTGTTTTGTAGACGTGAAGCTTGCTTACGTTACTGTTTACCAACTATACGTTGCGCTTAACGTATATTGCTCACCTCGCCCTGGTGTACCAGGTATCTCTTCAAACGATTCACCCCATAAGTTATCTGCTGCTAAAGTAATAAATAAGTTTTTTAGCATTGGCGGCGTAATTTTTAACGTTAAATGAGTAAATAAAGCATCGTCGTCACTACCGCGCAGCGCATTTTCGTGCTGTTTGCGCCACTCGTTATCTATTCTAAACTGCAATATATCAGTAGGATTCCAAACTGCGCCGAGTGTTAGGCGGTGATCAGGAAAGTTTAATGCGTAAAAACTAGCATCAATATCTGCCGCACCGTAATTTTCTGATTTATGAAGGTAGGTGTAACTCGCTACAATTTCGGTTGTTTCAAAGTGTTTAGTTGCTAAGAACTCAATGCCCGTCGTATTTATATCTACAGGGTTTGCAAAGCGCGCAGAGCTTGAATCAAAATTAAACGTCCAATCGGTTAAGTTGTCATCTTTGCGATAAAAAATAGCCGAATTAAGTTGCCAAGTTTGCTCATCAACTAATAAACCCAGCTCTAGGCTTTTAGTCGTTTCGCGCTCAAGGGTGTAATTACTTCTAAATAACCCGCCTGAATCACTTCCGCCAATGGCGGTATAGCCTGCCACTTGGCTTGCCTCTGCGTACGATAAATAAAACGTGCGCTCAAAACCTTTGCTGTTTTGTGTATTAAGCGTTATATCACCAATAAGTGACAGTTCAGAGTCGTCTCTATTTGTATCGTCAAACGCAGCACCTAAACGAAATGTAAGTTGTTTATTATCCTCAAGCGCCATTTTGTATTCAGGCAATACGCTTAATTTATAATACTTACGAGAGGTAAAGTTGTTTTCAAGCGTGGTAGATTCAATTGAGTCGTCAATAAACTGTGCTGAATAATTTACAGCAAATACATCGCTTTGAGCATGATGCCCCGATAGCGCTAACGACTTAACTTCACTTTTGTGGAACGCTTCAAAAGCGCTTGGATTTTCGCGAGAGTAAATATAATGATCGTCGTGTGTGCGGTAATAAGCCGACACTTCAAAGTTACTATCCTGCGCATAATTTTGCTTATGGTTTAGCATTAATAAGCGGGTTTCTAGATCTTCTGTTTCGTTAACGCCAAATGGAGTGTACAAATTTGGCCAACCAAAAAACTTATCTTGTGAGCCAAAAAACAAATCTGTTTGAGAATCAGCGCCAGCTAATTGAACGCGACCCGATGCACGCGTAAAGTCGTGATCGCCGTTATCAATAGTGCCATCGCTTTGTGAGTGAGAAATCTCACCTTCAAAACCAAGCTTCCAATCCTTTGCGCCTTCAAGGGGCATACTTACACCTGCATGTAAGCTTTGTAAGTTAAAATCGTTTGTGCCAGTACCTACCGATACACTGCCGCCCGTGCTAATTGGTTTCCAGCCAAACGATACAGTGCCTACAGAGCTATTAGCACCATTAAGCGCATTGTCTGCGCCTGTTAAAATATAAGGGCCGGTAAGCATTTGCGGTGCAATAGGAATTTCAGCAAAGTAATGACCAGACTGTGGGTCAAGTAAAGTAGCACTACCAACTCTAAAGCCGGTATTTTCAAAAATACCACCGCGTATAGTTACATCGGCTTGCGCTTCAGCCATATTACGTGATTGTAAATCAACACGTGGGTCATACTCTAAATTAGATACTGGAGAGTCAAATGTACCTACAGGTAATGTGTTTGCCGTGGGCGATGCCTCAACCGTTATTTTTTCGATTGCCGGTGATGCTTCAGTTTTATCAGTTACAGCTTCGCCGTAGGCAAAACTGCTCGCGCTGCATAGCAGTGCAGGGAGTATAAAGTGCGGTGACCATTTCATGTTGTGTGTCTCATTTTTTTATATGCAATTACGGTAACAATTAAATTCAGAACACACTTTTAAGGCGTGATAAAATAATTCAATTAAACAACTGCGATTTTGGCGCGATTGTACATTAATTCATTAAAAACTGCATTTGATTATCATTTGCAACGTTAATGCATCTAACAAACTTGGTCACATTTATTATGAATATAAAACAGCAAGATACTATTTACTTTGCAGGTGGCTGCCTGTGGGGCGTGCAAGAGTTTTTAAAGCACTTACCTGGTGTAATAAGTACTGAAGCAGGGCGGGCTAATGGAAAAAACGATAATACACAAGGTGAATACGACGGTTATGCTGAGTGTGTAAAAGTAATATTTAGTACAAAAGCGGTTAGCTTAAACGAGCTGTTTGGCTTCTTTTTTGAGATTATTGATCCGTATAGCGTTAACAAACAAGGGGATGACGTAGGCCCTAAATATCGCACTGCCATTTATAGCAAAAGCCAAGATCATTTAAAGGTCGCTAGCAATTATATAAGCCAGCGAAGTGATGCCGATAAAATTGTGGTAGGGGTAGAGCTGCTAACTAACTACGTGCCAAGCGATCCTGAGCATCAAGACCGCTTAACTAATCACCCTGATGATTACTGCCACATACCGCTTGAGTTACTGCATAAGTATAAATCGTAAATTTGAGTAGTGTAAGCGCACAAAGATAAGTAATTAGAAGCTATCGCTTCTCGCGCAAGCAAGCTTAGCGCCTACAGGTAAAGTTTAATCCGGTGTTTATTTTGTAGACGTGCAGCTTGCTGACGTGACGGGCGTAGCTCGTAATTACTTTATTTTAAAAGTCCCAAAAATACACACCCACAAAAAAGCTCACGTATTGTGAGCTCTTTTAAAACTTACTTATAGCTAATTTTAACTTACTGCTGCTTTTGCGGCGGGAAGTTACTTAAAATTTCGCTCACTGTTTTATTAATTGATGCTTCACGTTGTTCTGGCGATTGATTTTTCTTTAATCGACCTTCTTTTGCGCCGCGCCATACTAGTTGGTTTGATTCACGATCCACAATATCGATAATCAGTGTACCCACTTCGTATTCACGCGCAGTTGTATCGCGTTGAAAACCAGTACCCCAATAACCCCAATGCGGGCGGTAGTTTATATTGAAGTTGTCTACTTCAAGCTCTTTGTCTACCGATGCATGATAGTTAACAAGTACATCAGCTTGCGCTGCATCAACTAAGCTCATACCTAATGTTTGGCTCAGCTCTGCGTTAACGGCAGTGCGAACACGCTTTTCCATTAGGCCATTAATTTGATAGTTATTTGTGTCTTTAGTTAGGCTGGCGTTTTCTACCCAAGCAAATGTTTTAAAATTACTAAAGTTAGCTGATTTATCGTAATCCCAATCTGGGGTTTGTGTACAGGCTGTAAGAAGTGCTAGCGCTGCAACAATAAGTATATTTTTCATTACGTTTGCTCCAATAAAATGCATTAATTTAAAATAACACACATAGTTTAAATGTGTATTATTTAAACGTCCTAAATATTAGTCTAATTGTCAGGGCGTGTTGACCTCTCGTGGTTGAATTTGCAGCAGTATGTTTGGTATTTGGGCAAGGCAGAGCCTATGTAGTGTGGTTATTCCCCATAAATAGGTGATAACGCAGCATAAATGCCAAACATGCGCTGCCCGAAGGGTTCTGCCTAGGGGCAATTAACTCTTTGTTGCTCGGTTTTTACTTAGCCCACTAGGTTACAAACCTCACGCCGCGATTAAATTGCCCCTAAATTGAACAAATTTCAATCCACAAAGGTCAACACGCCCTAAGGCTGAACGACTAATTAACCTCTGTTAATTAGTCATCAGTAAAAGTTTAATGTTCAACTTCAATCCAATCTTTTTCATCTACCCAGTTTTGTGCACCGTCTTTTACCGAGCGAATAGGCACAATGTAGTCACAACTTATTTGTGGCTTAACTGAGGCAAATATAGGCACAAAACCAAAGCTTAGTGCGGTTTCTATAATTGCTTTTTGATTTTGCGGATCGATATCGGCCGCTTCATCTATATAAATTGGTATACGGTATAGGTTTTGTTCCTGGTCACTCAATAAGTAACGAATAAACAACATGCCACACAATAACTTAATCGTAATACGTGTGCCGTTTGAACCCGCCGAATCTATTTTTTCAAAGTGCTCTGTTTCACCTGCGCGGTTAACCACTTCAAATCGAATATCAAATAAATCGGTAAGTGTTAAACCCGCTTTATCTGAGGCGAGTTTAATTAAGTGATCTTTCGCTTCGTTTACCGCACTTTCGCTGTACGGTTCTTGGCTAAGTAAATCAAGCGTGTCACCTTGCTCAAACTGATGCGACGTGCTGATAATGGTATCTATACTATCAACCAGCATTTTGCGCGGTATTACGTTAATTTTAAACGCTTGCAGGTTTGAAATACGGTGCTGGCTTATGCCTTTATTAAAGCTGTTCATTTCGCGGCGAAGTCGGTCTAAATCTTCTCGCAAGCCTTTAATAGTTGCGGCCACTTCGGTAAGCGCAACGCGAGCTTGGCGCTCAACAGCGTCGCGTTCGTTATCAATATTATGAAAGGCGCTTATTAGCTTTTGGTATTTAGTGTATTCGTCGTTTTCGTTGTCGAATTTAGTAATACCCGCGTTATATACATGCAAATAAGTGTTGCGTACGTTTATGTCAAAATTACGCAGCTCTTGGCAGTCTTTATTAAAATGATGAACAAGGTCGCTTAAGTTATCAAAGTCGACTGTAATATCAATCATGTACGGGGTTACTTTACCGCTGTATAAATCAAGCGTGTGGTCAATTCGCTCGCTTTTAACTTGGCGTAAGCGCTCAGTTTGGCGATTAATTTGCTCTTGTTTCGATTTAATTAACGAGCGACGATCGGCAATTGAGCCACTATTTTTTTGAATATCTTGCAAGTAGTCGTCAACTTGTTCGCGCTCAGCTAATAATTGCTCTTTTAGCATGGCTTGCGCTTCAACCGACTGCTGCATTATATCAAACTGTTCTAAGCGTTTTAGGGCGCTCTCAGCGCTCATTAGTTCATCGTATAGCGCGTCTTTTTCTTTTTGCTTGTCGGCAACGTTTGCTGCAACATCGCGTTGTTGTTTAAATTCTTTAAGTGAATGCTCAAGTGCACTGAGCTGAGCGGTTAATTGCTCTTTGTTTTCGCCGCTTTGCATTTGCACAGGCGAGAGCTTTTTAAGCTTAATGCTCGCACCTGGCAGAGTTAGTACACCGCCTTTAACGTTTTCGCTAAGTAGCGATAAAAATTCACCAAACGCGTCTTCGTCATCAATGGTTATATCGCCATTAGTGGTGGTCGCAAATGAGAGAATATCAGGGTTTAAAATCCGCGATATTTCTTCTACTTCTTTTAACGAGAGGTCTTCGCGCATACGGGTAAACAAATTAAACTCAAGGTTTTTAAGTTGCAGCTTTAAGCTCTTAATTTGTTTTTGTGTTTCGCTAATGCGGTAGTCAAGCGTGTGCAGGCTTTGCCCTTGTGCGCTGGTTATAGAGTGCGAAAGCGACTCGTAATCTTGCTTTAACTGAGTCAGGCTGGTTTTAAGGGTGGCTTTATTTACCAGTTCAAATTCGCTTTTAAGCGCATCGTAATCTAAAAACCACTGCTCAATTTGTGTTTGTCTGCGCTCTATGTCGCGCGATTGCTGTACGTATAGGCTTTGCTTTTGCTCAAACTCGTGTTTTTCGTGTTCTATATCTTCAAGCGCTATACCCAGCTCATTAAGTTGCGATTCTTGATAAGTATCAAAATCAATCAGTGCTTGGTCAATTTTAGGTGCATACGCCGCTAATTTACCTTTAAGCACGGTTTGGTTTTCAAGCATTGATTCAAGCGCGGCTATTGGCTCTTGCATTGACTCAAGGGCTTTTAGTTCGCGTTTTGAGCGGTTTACTTTATCAAACGAGCGACGCCATACTTCATAAAAGTCGACCTTAGAGTTTGACATATGGCGTTCAAACACGCGTAGCATAAAGCGTTTTACGTCGCTTGCGCCTAATTTGTGTAAGTTAAGAATACGTCTAAATATTTCTTTATAAATAGAAGAGTCTTGCACATTATTAAGCGGGATCATTTTTAAGTTAATGTCGCCGTCAAAAGGCGTTGCGCCGCCAGTAAGTAGTGCGTTTAGCTCTTGTGCTTTAAGCTCAATAGGGTTGTAGTTAAGCGATTTTAAATGGTTGAACAGCTTGGTAAATTTAATAATAGTTTTACCTTGCGTGTACTGCTCTAAATCAAGCTTTCCTTGATAACAAAAGTACTGATGCGCGTAACCGGCAATTTTACCAAGCCCTGCAACACCAATCACTACCGAACCATGAGGCAAGTTAGCTTCTAGTAAAATGTACGACTGGTCCGACGAAAAATAAAACTTACGGGTTTCATCTAAATCGTGTCCGTCCCATTCTGTTAAGCGCAAATCGTTAATAAGCGGAAACTGCAGGGCGTTAATAACCGAGCTTTTACCTGTGTTATTTGGCGCGCAAATAGAGCTGCTTTTATCAAGCGGGATCACACATTTTGCATAGCCTGCGGTGTTAAGTAGGGCGAGTTTACTCAGTCCGTATAGATTTTTCATTCCTCGTCCTCTGTAATGTAGGTTTCTTCGTTTACTTCCATTAATGCATCTATATAGCGGTGAATCGGCGCTTGTAGCATAAAGCCGCCTTCTACTTCGCGGGCTAAACCTAAGCGCACCATGCGCAGGTAAACATCTTTACGTAAATCAGATCCCGAAAATATCTCAAGCTGATCAAACAAGTGTTTGTTAATTTGCACCAGCGTTTGCATGAGTTCTAAATCGTTTACGTCGTCAAACAATGCGCGCATTGGGTCTTTACCCGTATTGGCGTAGTGCTCAATTAAAATGTAAATGGTGAGTGCGATAGCGCGAGATATTTTGCCCATATTTGGCGTGCTTTCGTCGCTACCAAAATAATAAAAGCCACGGCTGTCGCGTTTTAAATCGTTGCCTAGGGCTGTAAATAAGGCGCTGTAGCTTTCTATGTGTTGGTCAAGCTCTTGCCACATTACGTTGTCTTGCTCGCAAATATGGTAACCCGCTACTAATTTTTTATTAATGGCTTGTAGATGGGTTAGCTCGTCTAAGTTTATGTGTGTTGTGCTAGTTTCTATCATAAGAGTTACTTATCTGCCTTTGTATCTGGCTGAGGCTCTGAATTAAATGGGTATAAAGAAAAGTGCTGACCGGCAATTTTTACGCGGGCTTTTTCATCGCTTTGAATTATTTTAATATCGCTGTCGCTGACTAATTTTTGATACAAAAATAGCATTTCGTCGGCATCGAGATCTGGGTAGCTTTCGTCTAAAAATTGCAGCAAGGGCTGCGGCTTTTTGCGTTTTTTATTAAAGCGCTTAGCAAAGCTGGTTTTAACATCGTTGTAGTCAGGAATATTAGGCGTAACAAATGCAGGCACATCTTGCTGATCTGGCAGTTGGTATTCTTCGTGTTCAAATTCAACCAAGCTTGCCATGTAAGCCACAATATGGCGCTGCTGACCAAGCGAGTATCGCTGCGCGTCGCTCACAAAATGTGGTTGTACCGCACTTAGCATATTGTCTACGCCATTTTTACGCACAAGCCCAAGTACTTTGGCTGCTTGGCGAGTTATTAAGTTATTACGGCGAAGCTCTTCGCGCAGCGGCATAAGCATATCGGCACTTTTACGTAAGCTTTCTCTGCCCACTAAATGCATCTCTAATATACGGGTACGTAATTGCTCTAACATACGTTTGTCATTGTAGGCTTTACCCGATCGCTCAATATGAATAATTTGCTTACTTATTTGTTCTTCAATGAGGGTAAAGCACGCATGAAATTCACCACGAATATCAACCATTTCAAGCATGGGCTCTATGTATTCGTCAAAGGCTTCTATTACCGCTTTATAACGCTTTTGCAGCGATTGCACCGCATTATTAGATTTAGCTTGTTCAACAATATTTAAAATAGCATTTTCGTTGTGCGTATAGAGCTTCATTATTTTACGCACCCGATCATCCATAATGCGGCTAAAGCGGCGTAAGTCGTCAAAGTCTTCTATTTCGCCAGCGTTATCTAGGCGATTACCTAAACGTGCGAGGTCGTCGACTAATACGCTAATTTCTTGTGCTAAGCCTAAATGTTCTTCTTGCAGTAAAAAAGTAGCAAAATCGGCAATGGCACGATTTATTTCAAGCTGAGAGGATTTAGCCAGTGGAATTAAAATATCTTGGTTTAACAAACGATTTGTTTCTTTATAAATACGCTCGTTTGACCAAGTAGGCTGTTTTTGTTTAATGGCGTTTTGTACGTCTTTCAGGCTAAAGTCAGCCATTTTAAAACGTTTAAATAATAGCTCTAATACACCCCAATGTTCAGTTATGGTGTTTAGTAGCTTTTTAGCTGGGATCATAAGAGGTTACAACATCCTAGTATTTTATTATTGAGTATTGTGTTCATACTCATTATTACGTATTTTTAATTAACCTTGTCTGTATATAGTATTCGTTTTTAAGACCATTTAATAATAGTTTTTGCATAGAGGCAGTGCTAAAATTCGCGCCGAAAATAGGCACATGAAATGGAACGTTATTTGTGTGTTTTTTAAAAACTAAATCAAAGGTTGTTTAACTACCATGGTTTCCTCGATTATTCTAACCCTAATAGCGATTGCTTTTTTACTGATCGTTATAGAAGATATAATCCATGTCAATAAAGCTAAAACCACGCTGTTTTTTGGTACGCTTTGCTGGATTCTTCTTTTTATATACCCTCTACACGGGCAAAGCCCCGATACGATTCAACACCTTTTAAATGAAAATATTTTAGAAATTGCCTCTCTATGGTTATTTTTAATGGCTGCAATGACCTTTGTAGCGTATTTAAATTCAAAGGGGTTTATAGAAAATATTGTGCATCGTGTTATGCCAAAAAGTATTAGCGAAAGAAAGCTGATGTTTTTGGTGGGTGGTTTTGCATTTTTGTTTTCGTCGATTTCAGATAACGTAACAGCTACGCTTATATCGCTCGCGGTTGTTATGTCGTTAAAACTTGAACCTAAAAAACTCATTAAATACGCCACGCTTATTGTGTTTGGGGTTAACTCAGGTGGGGTATCGCTAATAACCGGTGACGTAACCACACTGATGATATTTTTAGATGGCAAAGTAACCATTGCTCATTTATTGCTACTTATAGCGCCAGCACTTGCAAGCGTTATGCTTCTAGCTGCGCTACTGTCTATCGGTATGAAAGGGCGAGTTGAATTTGCCGGTGCAGGTAAAACCCGCATTGAAAAAACCGACATTACCATTGCTGTTATATTTTTATCTACCGTAATTAGCACACTTACGCTGAGTGTAATTTACAGCGTACCGCCTTTACTCACCTTTTTGTTTGGCTTATCAGTAATGTTTTTAGTAGCGCAATTTTTAATGCGCAAAAAAGACATAAACAAAGACATAATCGATTTTGTTCGCGATATAGAATACGACACATTATTGTTTTTTGTAGGTGTACTTTTACTTGTAGGCGCACTTAAAGAAATTGGTATGTTGAGTAAATTTACTGACCTATATACGGTAATGGCACCCGAGTACGCAAACTACTTAATGGGCATATTATCAGCGGGGGTCGATAACGTACCGCTTACTGCTGCTTTATTAAAAGCCGATATAGTAATGAGCCAACAGCACTGGTTGTCGTTTACGTATGCAACGGGCGTGGGCGGTTCAATGCTTATCATTGGGTCGGCTGCAGGCATTATTGCCATGAGTAAAGTTAAAGCGCTTACCTTTATGAGCTACTTGCGTTTATCGCTGCATTTATTAATTTGCTACACCGTAGGTTATGCAGGCTCGTATTACATGGGCAGTTTTATTTGATGCATAAATTATTAAATGCTTGACAGCTAGACGTCTAAACGATAACTTTCAAAGCCCCGCTACTTAGTGGGGTTTTGTTTTATTAGCCACTGGTTAATAAAGCATTCAGAAGAGGTGCGATACTTAGGTACTTAATGTTAGGCGACGAATGCCGATGATCATTAAGGAGGGAAGTACTCGCCGAGGAAAATAATGGTACGTCGTCATTGCTTTTCGGTTTATGGGGCTGAATCCTCAAAACTGTCACCAATATAGGTGGAGAGCTTCTGGCAGTGGACTTATCTTCAAGCATTCCTTTGCCAAGTTCTTCTTGTTTTATTGCGGTTTGGATACCGCGAAAGGAGACTAAATGACTACCCAATCAGCGCCACAAACAGTGCCTCAAACAGAGTTAAGCGCAAAATCAGATTACATCGTTGCCAAGTTTGGCGGAACAAGTGTTGCAAACTTTGAAGCGATGAGTCGCTGTAGCGAAATTATTGTTGCAGATAAAAGCGTACGTATTGTTGCCGTGAGCGCTAGTGCCGGCGTAACTAACCACTTAGTTGCACTGTGCAAACCAAGTATTACCTCAAGTGAGCGTCAAGAACACATAAACGGCGTGCTTGCTATTCAACACACTATTTTAGATGAGTTATCGCTAGATGCCGATTTAGCGGTTGGCTTTAACGAAACCCTAAAAGCATTTCAAACATTGGCTCAAGAGTCACTAACAACCGATCAGCAACACGACGAGCTACTTAGCTTTGGTGAGCGTTTATCGTCGTATTTATTTGCACAGGTACTTCGTTTACAAGGTTTAAATGCCGATCGCTTTGATGTGCGCAAGGTGCTTAAAACCGACAGCCAATTTGGTAAAGCAACGCCTAATGTTGCAGCCACAGCGCAAGCTGCTAAAGAACATTTAATCCCGTTATTAGACGCTCAAGTAATTGTGACTCAGGGCTTTATTGGCAGCGACGAGTACGGTCAAACAACAACGCTTGGACGTGGTGGTTCTGACTATAGCGCTGCATTACTAGCTGAAGCAATTAACGCTAAAAGTGTGCATATTTGGACCGACGTAGTGGGTATTTTTAGCACCGACCCGCGTTTATGCGCAAAAGCGACGCCAATTGCACGTTTAAGTTTTGACGAAGCCGCTGAAATGGCGACCTTTGGCGCAAAAGTATTGCACCCAGCGACTATTTTACCAGCGAGCCGTAGCCACATTAATGTATTTGTAGGCTCTAGCCGCGAGCCAGAGCGTGGCGGTACATGGATTGAGCGCGAAAAATCGCAGCAACCAGGTATACGCGCAGTAACGCAACGTAAAAACCAAATATTGCTTACGCTTAAAAGCCCAGAAATGCTCCTAGCAAGTGGCTTTTTAGCACGCGTATTTACACTATTAAGTGAATACAATATATCGGTCGATTTGGTAACCACATCAGAAATCAGCGTAGCTATAACCCTTGATAACGCGCAAAACGCATCGCGACCAGAGCTTGATCAAGAGTGCCTAGATAAGCTTGCAGAATTTTGCCATGTATCGGTAGAAAACAACCTAACATTGGTGGCACTTATTGGTTCTGAGATTCAATTACGCCAACACGAAATGAACTTAATGAGTGTATTAAAAGACTTTAATATTCGACTAATTTGTCACGGTGCTAGTAAGCACAACCTGTGCTTTTTAGTAGAGCAAACTGAGTCAGATAACGTGGTGCAGTCTATTCATAGCCGTTTATTAGAAAACGATTTTGCTGCTTAAATAATTTTACTATTAAGAAGCGGTTATTCAGGAAAGCGATTTATTAAAGTTAACTAGTAAAGTTACTTAATAAAGTCACTTAACAAAATTAATTAACAAAGTCGGTTAATAAAAAGCATCGCCAGTCGGTGCTTTTTTTATGCACCACACTTACATCAAAACAAACATTGCAGTCACTGCTATCAGCTACAGTAATGCTATTACTGCAAGCACTCAGCTTTGCACTATGTAATTCGTTAAACACATTGGGGCTAAGTAGTTGTGCAATAGGGCGGCTGGTGGCTTTAGCAAGTGACTCTTTTAATGTCCAAATTCTAAAAAACGTATCTGCTTGGGCTTGGGTATTAGTGGGCTCGGTAATAAGTGTAATTTCATCATTATGATAAAAATGCTTAGCGAGCTTTTCAAATGGGCGCTTTAGGCTTACTTTTTCAATATCAAAACCAAACTCACTTTTATCAAAATTAAGCGCGACCCCAACCAAACCATGCGAATGCGAAATACAGGTATTAATAACATCACCACTTACATGTATTTGCAGCTTTGAGCTTGCTTCGTCAAATTCTGTACTCATTTTATTAAGCGCCACGTGCGCATGTTGCGGCTGCGCTATTTTAATAAGGTGTTTTAACAATAACCGCGTAGCTAAATACTCTTGCTTAGCTTGAGGGCTTTTGCGGCGGTTTATAATGGTTAACTCAAATGGGCTTAAGCAATCGGGCAAATTAAAGTCACTAAGCTCAAGTGTTTTAGCATTAAATAATAAAAGGCTGTTACTTGCTAAAGACAAATTTGCCAATTGAGTTGAAGTAATACTCAAGGTGTTTTTAAAATAGTGTTCAGTCATAAAAGCCCTAAAGCAAAAGAAGTCGCTGATATTGTGAGCGGTTAACGCCACTAATAAAGGCTGGGTACAATTTTATTACTCAGCTGGCATGAAATATGGTTTAATTCACAATAATCAAAATAATAACAGATTTGTAGATGTATGGCACAAGTGCGTGATGGGTTTCAAAGCCGACTCGGTTTTGTTTTAGCCGCTGCTGGCGCAGCAGTGGGTTTGGGTAATATTTGGGGTTTTCCTACGCAAGCGGCCAACCATGGTGGCGGTGCATTTTTACTGGTTTACTTTATTGTTATATTTTTACTTGCGCTCCCTGCGCTGTATACCGAACTTTATTTAGGTCACAAAGCACAAGCTAATCCTGTAAAAGCATTGGGCGATGCATGGCAAAACACTAACCGTAAAGTTGGTGCAGCAGCAGGTTACATAGGCCTTGCGGGCGCAGTTGTTATGCTAAGTTTTTACTCAATAGTAGCTGGGTGGATGCTCTCGTACGCTATTGAACCCATAACAACCTTTTTTGGTTTTACAGGCGCAAGCGAGTTTTTACATAGCGACTCAGTGCTGCGTAATTTTGTATTTACGCCGCTTATGCTTATTTTAACCGCCAGTATTATTTTAAAAGGGGTTAAATCGGGAATCGAAACCTGGTCGCGCCGTTTAATGCCACTGCTACTTGTGTTGCTTGTTGGTTTAATTGCCTACATTGCAACACTCGATGGCGCAAGCGAAGGCTTTGCCGCGTATTTAATTCCTGATTTTAGCCAAATACTCGACCCTAATTTAATTATTGCCGCAATGGGGCAAGCGTTCTTTTCGCTCTCGTTAGGTGTAGGCTGTATGATGATTTACGGCTCGTACTTACAACCAGATGCTAATTTACCAAAGCTTACAGTAGGTGTTGCCTTACTCGATACCAGCGTTGCGTTTTTAGCAGGATTACTCATTATTCCTGCTATTTATGTGGCGCAGCACAACGGTGTAGAGGTATTTAGTGGTGGTAAACTGATTGGTGAAGGACAACTTATTTTTGCTATTTTACCTGCACTATTTAGCACCATGGGCGAAATAGGCTTATTAGTTGGTTTATTATTTTTTGTATTAATGTCTATCGCCTCGGTTACGTCAACTATATCGACCACCGAAATTCCGGTAGCATTTTTAGTCGAAAACCATAACGTTAGTCGCACTAAAGCAACATGGGCAGTGAGCGCCGTTGTACTTGTGTGTGCAAGCGCAATTATACTAAATTTTGATTGGTTATTTGGTTTGGTAATTATGCTATTTACTCAATACCAATTACCGCTTATGGGTTTATTTTACTTTATTACCGTAGGATGGATGTGGCAGCGTGGTAATAAATTACACCAAGCAACAACCGGCGTACATTACTGGTTTGCTCAGTACATTCGTTTTGTTTGCCCAATATTAATGACCTTGGTATTTGCAAACGTTGCCTTTGGTTAATTTTATCTAAGCCCCTAAAAATAGATTAATAAAGCGAAGTGAGTTTAAAATGCACTTCGCTTTTTTTGTACCTGTTATTTAGGTATAGCCAAGGCCTTTATAAAACCTCATTAGTCAGAGGCCTGCCTTCATTTACTTCAAGCGCGTTAAGAAGGGTTGTATTTGCTATTTCGGTGAGTGCTTCTTGGGTAAAAAAGCCCTGGTGGCCTGTTACTAAAACATTTTTAAAGCTCACTAAGCGCGAGAATATATCGTCTTGGTTTATTTCGTCGCTATGATTTTTAAAAAATAGCTCCGACTCTTGCTCGTAAACGTCGAGCCCTAAGTAGCCTAATTTTTTAGTTTTAAGCGCATTAATACACGCTTTGCTATCAAGTAATGCACCGCGTGACGTGTTAATGAGCATTATACCGGTTTTCATTTTACTAAATGCCTCGTCATTTATTAAATGATGAGTTTGCTCGGTAAGTGGGCAATGCAAAGAAATCACATCGCTTTGGCTAAGCAAGGTGTTTATATCGGTAATAGTATAATTGCCAGGTTGTGCGTAGGGGTCGCACACTAATACTTTAGCGCCAAAGCCATTTAAAATGTTACACAGCGCAAGGCCAATTTTACCGCAGCCCACAATACCCACGGTTTTATTGTGCAAGTTAAAACCGAGTAATCCGTTTAAATCAAAATTATCTTCGCGAACGCGGTTATACGCTTTATGGGTTTTACGGCTAAGCGTTAGCATAAGTGCTATGCAGTGCTCAGCTACTGCTTCTGGGCTGTATGCTGGTACGCGTAATACCTTTAGTTTATGTGCTTTTGCTGCAGTTAAATCAACGTTATTAAACCCTGCACAACGCAGCAAAATAGTGTTTATGCCTTGGCTTGCCAGTTGCTCAATAACAGCGGCGTTTACGGTGTCGTTAACAAACACGCATATGGCATCAAACCCGCTTGCTAAAATAGCGGTTTGTTCGCTCAGGGCTTGCTCAAAATACGTTATTTTTATATCACGCTGATCGCGTGTACTTTGTTCAAAAAAAGGCAGTTCGTACTTTTGAGTACTAAAAAAAGCAATGTTCATGGTAATAGCCTCGACGCTTAAGGAGTATTATTTATTACTAATACAATAAACTACTTTGTAAACCTGTGCTTTAGTAGTACGCATTTTATTGATTTAAATTAAGCCTTAAGCGGAGCCTTACTTGAGGTAAACAAAGGTATTTTTGAAGATACCTTTTTACCATCTTTAGCTGCGCTTAACTTTGCAGCTTGCAGTAGGTTGCTTTCTATTACTTGTTTAAGTGTTTCGGGCTTAGTGCGCGGTGCATAACGTGCAACAAGTTGCCCTTGTGAGTTAATTAAAAACTTAGTGAAATTCCACTTAATAGCACGGTTTTGCGAAATACCCCGCGTATGCGATTTTAAATAATTAAACAACGGATGTGTTTCTGGCCCGTTTACCATTACCTTACCAAATACCTCAAACGAGGTATTAAATTGCTCTTGGTAGAAGTCTTTAATGGCTAAATTATCAAGCGGCTCATTTTGGCCAAACTGGTTACACGGAAACGCAAGCACAGTAAAACCATGGCCTTTGTATTGCTGATAGAGCTTTTCGAGCGCGTTTAATTGCACCGAAAAATTACACTTACACGCTGTATTAACAATAAGTACGGTTTTGCCCTGTAACTGGCTAAGAGAAAAATTTTCGCTGTTAAAAAGTGGTGCATTAAATTGATAAATACTGTCCATAGGTTACCTACTTACCTTTCCCGCTTAAGGAAATTTTATAAAGATTTTCATTCGCTTTTTTATCGACCGGTTGACATAATCGAGGTCTAGTTTCTAAGTTATCAGTTTAATAGGTCATTTTTATGTCAATGAAAGTCGCATTTATAGGTTTAGGCGTAATGGGTTACCCAATGGCGGGGCATTTAGCAAAAGCAGGGCACAGCGTATGCGTTTATAACCGCACTCAAGCTAAAGCACAAACGTGGACTGAAAAACATTCAGGAAGCTTTGCACCAACCCCGCGCGAAGCTGCCAGCAATGCCGACATCGTATTTATGTGTGTTGGTAACGATGACGATTTACGCTCAGTAGTGTATGGCGACAACGGCGTGTTAGCAGGCATGTTGCCGCACACTATTTTGGTTGATCACACCACAACCTCAGCTGAAGTAGCTCGCGAAGTTGCAGCAAAAGCGGCTCTGCAAAATATCGACTTCATAGATGCGCCTGTATCGGGCGGACAAGCTGGCGCCGAAAATGGTGTATTAACGGTTATGGCGGGTGGTAATGAAGCCGTATTTGCTAAAGTACAGCCAGTTATGGCGGCGTTTAGTCGTTTTAGCCAACTGTTAGGCGGCGTAGGCTCGGGACAACTTTGTAAAATGGTTAATCAAATTTGTATTGCTGGTGCAGTGCAAGGTTTAGCTGAAGGCTTACATTTTGCCAAGCAAGCAGGGCTTGATGGCGAAAAAGTTATAGAAACCATTTCTAAAGGTGCAGCCGGTTCGTGGCAAATGGAAAACCGCTATAAAACAATGTGGGCGGGTGAATACGAGTTTGGTTTTGCCGTAGATTGGATGCGTAAAGATTTAGGCATTGCACTCGATGAAGCTAAAAACAACGGCGCTACTTTACCAATGACCGCAACGGTCGATCAATACTACGCCGATGTACAAGCACTCGGCGGCGGCAGATACGACACCTCAAGTTTACTAGCACGCATTGAAGCACTGCATAAAAAGTAACGTTTACGTTGAGTATGTAGATGTAGACGCCAAAGTATAGATTTATGGTTGTTTCGTAGACGCGAAGCTTGCTTGCGTGACGGGCAAAGCCCGTAAGATTTATTCACAAAGAGGTTATGAGGCGCTGCGCTTTTAGAGTAAGTGATTAATTTAAAGCTATTCTTGGCTTATGTCTTCTCATTTACTCCTCATTCGTTTCTCTTTGTGAAATATATTTTTCTTTTTTGAAGTGGTACAGATATTTATAAACAAAAACGCGACACTTTATTGCTAAAGCGTCGCGTTTTTTATGCGTTATACAAACAATCTAAAGGCAAATTACATGCTTTGAGCGTAGTTATACAACGCCTTTAAAATTGTAAGGTTTTTTTCGCTGTCGTCATGTTCATGCGCTAGGTTTTCAAGGGTGATCATAAAATCTTGCGCATTAATCGACGGTTGATCCTCTCCGTGCATTAACTTGTTTTGGCAATACTGGCGCCATTGGTCAAGCTCTTGCTGGTTTAGCGTTTCAGGCCAGTTACGGGCGCGGTATCTAAACAACAATGTATTAAACTTTTTATCTTCAAAGTCTAACTTCAATCCAGCCAATTCATCTGGTTTTGCATCACGAATAATCGCAAACTTAGCTTTATCAGCATGGCTTGTAAACCCATCGTAAAGTAAGTAGTCAACGTTAGTGGTTGCGCTGTAATCGCCTTGCTCGTTAAACACTTCGGTTACTTTATCGCGAAGGTCGGTATTGGCTTTTAAAATAGCTAAGTTAGCTAAGCACTGCTCGCGATCAATCCCAAGGCGGGCGGCATTTTCAGGCAATAACGTTTTAGCTGGGGCTAAAATAGGGCACTTGTTTAAATGCACCAGCTTTAAGCCAACAGGTAAATCGTCCTCGGCTAAATCTACACGTTTGGTGTATAAGCGTTTGCGTAACTCTTCTACGTTTAAATCAATGAGTACTTGCGGGTTTTGAGTTAAATCAAAACAAATAACCGCATTTTTATTTACCGGATGAAAGCTCATTGGTGCAACCCAGCTTGTACCGCCTTGTGTTGCAGGTATGCGCGATGTGGTATGCACCAGCGGCGTCATGTTAAATACATCAACCAACTCAGCAAGCGCCTTTTTACTACGCAAACCAAAAAAGAAGTTATACAGCTTGGGCTGTTTTTCTTTTATTAATTTAGCCAGTGCTATAGTGGCGGTTACATCACTTAGCGCATCGTGTGCTGCGGCGTGTTCAATACCATTGGCTACAGTTAAATGTTCTAACTTAAAGCTTGGGCTGTCGTCTTCTTTTAACGGCCATTCAATGCCTTCAGGGCGCAGCGCGTAACAAGCACGTACTAAATCAATAATATCCCAGCGACTATTATTGTTTTTATATTCGCGCTCGTACGGGTCGTAAAAGTTACGATAAAAGCTATAACGACTTACTTCGTCGTCAAACCGAATACTGTTATAACCGGCAACACAGGTGTTTGGTACGCTAAATTCAGCATGAATTTTTGCTATAAACTCAGCTTCAACCAAGCCTTTTTTCATCGCCACTTGTGGCGTAATACCTGTAATTAAACACGCCTCAGGGTGAGGCAAGTAATCTGCTTGCGGCTTACAATATTCAATAAGTGGCTCGCCAATAATATTTAAATCAAGATCGGTACGAACACCTGCAAATTGGCTCGGCTTATCCTTTTGCGGACTTGCCCCCCAAGTCTCGTAGTCGTGCCAATAGATTGTTGCTTGATTTTGCTCTTGATATGCCATTTGAAAACCCTGAGTAGTTAACTTGAAAGCGGCTAAATACGCGCCAAGTTACTAAAATAATGAATTATTTAGATTATGGCATATGGACGAGGGAGTTTATAGGTTTGGGTGAGAAATGAGTTTTATTTATAGGTTTCAATTAACTGAAAGGGAGGGGATGATTAAGGGTTTTGAAGAGGGTATAACTGGCCTAGTGAAAGAGTTGCGGTATAGCGTAAAGGCAAGATCATTTAACGCTTTGTGAATCATTATAGGGGGTAAGTAAAAGGGGCGCTTAATGCGCCCTTTAGTTTAACGTGCTGAAATACCTTGTATTTCATGCTGTGCCGCTAACTGTAAAAAGTTTGAACGGCTTTTGTATTGCGGATGTGCTTTAACTAAATCATCAATTTGCTTAGTTAATAAGTTAGGCAAAGTTACGTTAATTTTACCCGCTTTGCCTAAGTAGGGTTCAAGATCAATATCAACCAATGCCCACACCCAGCCTGAAAACTCAGGGTTGTTTACGTGATCGTTAATATTACTTGATTGCGGCGGTAAAATACCGTCTTCGGCTAATAACTCTAAATGAGTTTCTAGTGCGTCTTTAGCGTTTAATAGTGCTTGCTCGAATGAGTCACCCGCACTATAACAGCCTTGCACATCAGGAAACACCACGCCAAATGCTTCAGTTTCTGTACCTTTTTCAATTGCGATTGGATATAACATCGCTATTCTCCTAATGAGTGTTTACAACAGTGATAGAGTTAAGGAAATAGGGGCCTAAAGCCCCGCATCTTTCAGTATTTTTGCTACCAATCCTTTGCCTAAACCTTTCTTAGGGTGGGGAACGGTGATGAGGTTGATATGGGTTGGATGCCTAAAGTGATGATGACTACCTTTAACTCTAACTTCTTGCCAACCCGCCTCCTTGATTAAATCCTTGCTATTCACTGTACCTCGTTTTACTTCTCAACATAGGGTTATTGTAACCCTATTAACAGTGGTGTCAATTATTTATAACTCCAATAACCCTGTAAAATTTAAAAAAGTGGTAATATTAAACTTGCACCACTTGAAGGTATACCAAGGGCAGTCCAATTATAGTAGCTCATGTTGCATATTTAGCTACTGCTCCTTAGGTAGTTCTTTAATAAGTACTGCAGCAAGCCCTTGAGTGCTTTTTACAGCGGGTTGAAGAAGTAATCAAACGATTGGGTAATTCTAAACGTAGCCCTGCACTCTTTTGTGTTAGTACACGATCAATATAAATTAACAACATGGGCGCTTTGCTTTTCGCGAGACGTAATTGTTGCTTTAGCTTCGCAATTTGGACAAGTAACCCGCGCCATAATAACCACGAATCGTTAATAGAATGCACTGTTGTTATATGCAGTGCTTGCATGTATGCCAAATAACCATTAGCTGAGAACCAAAAGGGCGAAATGCTCACAATGTTTGGTAGGTATTGATATTTAGAATATGTAAACTATGTTTAATAATTGCACTTGTATTGAGTGTTGTTATTAGGTACATTCAACTTGTTTCATACATGGAGAATATAAAATGAATGTTGGTTTTGGCTTAATGAATATGTATTTTGGGTATAACACACGTGTAGGTGATGTTCAGGGATTAACTAAAGCTGTCGGTGAATATGAACAAATTGCAGCTAACGCTGAAACTCCAGAAGAGCGTGAGCGTTATGCTAATGCTGCAAAGCAGATAAAAAATGAAATGCTGCCTCGCATGAGAGAGGAAATGAATAACTATGCTAAACAATTAGGCTTAGATACAGACGAAGTAGGAAAAGTTATAACAAAAGATGAATTAGAAGAAAAAGAAAACATACAAAAACATACCCTATTTGAATATCTTGAAGATGGAACAAGTAACGATTTGTATAGCTATAAGGCCGGACAATTTTTAGAAAAGGACGTTTGATTCTTTAGAGAAGTGTTATTTTAGTAATAGTGTTCAAAAAAATTAAGCTGTAACTTACTGCCAATTTCAGCATCCCTTGCCATTTCATCGCTCATTAACTTAAGTAGCGGTTTGTCTCATTTTTAAAAAGCATGGCATCGTACTTAGTCGGGTCGTCAAGGCCCATTGCAAAGTGTGAACTGAGAATCAAAAAGCTAAAAAATTCACTCCTCCTCGCCTTCCGCTTTCGTGCAAAAAATGCGTCAAATTGACAACCCTAGTGACACACCATTTTTAGTTAAGCCTTGCAGTAAAAGGATCTGAGGGTCTTATGAAAAAGATCTGAATGTCAAAAGTGTGACAATGTTTGACATAAAGTGACACACAAACAACTCCAAAAAGAACAAAATAATCACTTCATCCATTAAGGTTTTGTCGCGGTTCTTAAGTACCAGTAGGTCGTAATCGGCATCGTTTTGCTCAGCTTGCATACAGCCCCTTGATTTTTCTTCAAACTGCGCAATCTTGAAATTGTTTTCAGCGCGAGCTACACCAGCGGTCATTTCTGCCGCTATGCGTTTACGCTCAACATAGCCGCCAGTTAAATCGGCTATTGGGCAGTAATAAATGAAACCAGAGTTTTTAACCATCCTATTATCTAATCCCTTGTATAAATTTAAGAAGCTTTTAGGCTCTTTGCTAAACGCTTGGTGCTTTAACCTACAAAGTAAGTTTAAGTTTTGTTGGTTGTTTTTATAAATACCAATTCCCGTAAATTAGTAGTTTGGAATTAGACTAAAGTCTATAAGTTAATTTTATTCACTTATTAGGTTTGTTTTAATCGTTTGTCGGTTTTGTGTTAATTCTCTAAAGTTTAGTTGTCGGCAACAAGTACGACTTAACCAACAGGACTACGACCATGAAACTTACTCTTATCAAAACTATCGCTCTTAGCTCACTACTTACATGTTCAGCTGCTGCAATGGCTGAGCAAAGTGATTACAAATTAATGGTTATTGAAACTGCAACAGCGCCACAGCCACTTGAGCAATCATTTAATAGCTGCGCACTGAATGTTAAGTCAAAAAATTACGCGCAAGCTGAAACAATTTGTACTAAAGCAATTGCACTTTTAAAAGATGCAGATGGCCCTAAATTTAAAGTACGCCAACTTACGTCATTCGCATTAAGCAACCGTGGTGTTGCACGTTTAAAAGCGAATAACGACACGGCTGGCCTAGCTGATTTATACGAAGCAAACCAAATGTCTACAAGTACAATGGTATCGCACAACTTAACTCGCGCTAAAGAAGACCTATCTTTAATAAGCGCTTTATAAAATGCTTACAAAAGTATGATATAAAATAGCGAGAGTAAAAAAAAACCATGTTAGGTTAATTCCTAACATGGTTTTTTTTGTTTTATTAAATGCGTGGGCTAATACGTTAAATACATTAATATTTTGGGTATGCTTGTTTAGGCTACACGAATATAATGCGAGATAACCGTATAAAAAATAATAACCCTTCTGCTTTGCTTATTTTGAGCAAGGTATCATTAAATAAATATTGAGATGTAAACCATGGCACCAGGAACCAGCCTAAGCGTACTTGAAATAAGTGCGATATTTTTATCAATTACCGCGTTACTCACCTATGTAAACCATCGCTTTATTGGCTTGCCAACAACCATTGGCGTTATGGTTATTTCGATGCTTTTATCTATCGGCGCTATATTTTTGGGTTTTTTAGGGTTTGATGATCTTATAGATTACGAAGTGAGCTTGCTCGATCAGTTAGATTTTACTGAAGTTTTGCTCGATGGCATGCTCTCTATGCTGCTGTTTGCTGGGGCGCTGCATGTAAATGTTAGCGATTTAAGGCGCTATAAATTGCCAATCGGTATTTTGGCCTGTGTTGGTACGTTGCTATCAACGGTTATTATTGCAGGCGCGCTTTATTTAGTGCTTCCTTTGCTTGGTTTTGATTTAGCGTTTATTTGGTGTTTACTGTTTGGCGCATTAATTTCGCCAACCGATCCGATTGCGGTAATGGGAATTTTACAATCTGCGGGTGCGCCTAAAAGTATTGAAACCGTGATTGCGGGTGAATCGTTGTTTAACGATGGTATAGGCGTGGTTATTTTTGTGCTTTTATTGGGTGTTTTATCAAGTGGTGATATTCCTACAACCTATTATGTAGCGCACACGCTGGCGGTTGAAGCGGGTGGTGGTATTGTTTTTGGTTTGGTATTAGGTGGTATTTTATATTACTTACTCAAAAGTATTGATAGTTACCAAGAAGAAGTACTACTTACTTTAGCGGGCGTTATTGGTGGTTATGCATTGGCAAGCCATTGGCATTTGTCGGGCCCACTTGCAATGGTAATGATGGGCTTAATGGTGGGTAACCACGGCCGAAGCTGGGCTATGAGCGACAAAACACGCCATTACGTTGATTTATTTTGGGAGCTGATTGACGAAATTTTAAATGCCATTTTATTTGTACTCATAGGGCTTGAAGTCGTCATGATTGCATTTTCGAGTAATTTATTTATTGCTGGTGGCTTAACTATTTTTATAGCGTTAATGGCACGTTTAATTGTTGTGGGTATAACAACCACTACATTTAATAAGCAATTAGAGTTGCCATCTGGCGCATGGAAAGTTTTAACCTGGGGTGGCTTGCGTGGTGGTATTTCGGTTGCATTGGTATTGCAGTTACCTGATGGGAACGAGCGGGATATTTTATTGGCTCTTACTTATGCGGTTGTGGTGTTTTCTATTTTAATTCAGGGTTTGAGTATTGGTAAAGTAGCCAAAACTATCCGTTAAAAATAAATTGGTTAGATCAAACCTGTTAAATGTAATTTTTTAAAAAGCGTGTGAAATAGCTGTATTTCACACGCTTTTTATTTTTCTTATAAAACAAAAGGGCAATTAAAACGTAAAGCTGAGCTGCACACCGCTGTAAATATGTTCTTGTGCTTCCCAGTAGTCGCCATCTATTTGGCGTGCTCGAGTAAATACTTCTATTTTAAATGGCTTAAAGTGATAACCCGCACCTATACCTGCGTAACCGTCTATGTCGTTGTTCGATTTTTCTATTTGGTAGGTGTTATCGCCTCTATCGTTTTTAAAGGCGAGTTCGAACAGATCTAAGCCAAGCTCGGCGTATATAAAAAAGTCATTAAAATAACCAAGCTTCATGCCATTGTCCCACGTTATAAATTCTTCTTGCTCGCCTTGTTTATTATCGATTACTGCCGCGCCAATTGCGCTTGTAAAAACAACACCAAAGTTACTGTAATTTTGCTTAACCATCATTTCTACACCCGCAGATGTAATGCTGCTATCGCCATTAAATTCTGATTTTATAAACATACCGGTGTTAGGCATGTCATTACCGAGCAAAAGCCTTGCGTTAGCATTTTGGCTAAATGATAAAAGCGTGCTTAATAAAACAAAAAGAGGAAGTGTGTATTTCAAAAAAGTTAACCTATTAATGATGAAAAGTTACCAGAGCCGTAATTATAAATACATAACTTAGTATTGCATGTAATTAAATGTATAAATTTGTTTGATTGTTATTCAGTTATGCCAAAGCAAGGTGCTTAAAATAAAACCGACTAAATAAAAGCATAAATAATTATATGTATTTTAAAATGCAAAGTAGCGATTTTAGGCACGTAAGATAGTGCGTAAGTTATTTAAATATATAGAAAAAGTTTAAGCGTATTAGACTAAGGTCTATAGGTTAATTTTCTTCACTTATTAGGTTTGTTTTAATCGTTTGTCGGGGTTGTGGTAATTCTCTAAAGTTCAGTTGTCGGCAACAAGCACGGCTTAACTAATCAGGAATATGACCATGAAACTTACACTTATCAAAACTATCGCTCTTAGCTCACTATTAACATGTTCAGCTGCTGCAATGGCTGATCAAAGTGATTACAAATTAATGGTTATTGAAACTGCAACAGCGCCACAGCCACTTGAGCAATCATTTAATAGCTGCGCACTGAATGTTAAGTCAAAAAATTATGCACAAGCGGAAGAAATTTGTACTAAAGCAATCGCACTTTTAAAAGACGCAGATGGCCCTAAATTTAAAGTACGCCAACTTACGTCATTCGCATTAAGCAACCGTGGTGTTGCACGTTTAAAAGCGCATAACGATACTGCTGCACTTGCTGATTTATACGAAGCATCAAAATTATCTAACAGCTCAATGGTATCGCACAACTTAACTCGCGCTAAAGAAGAGTTATCGTTATAAAAAACCTTTATAACGTGTTTTATAAAGTGCTTACTAAAGCATGATATAAAATAGCGAGAGTAAAAAAGCCGATGTTGGGTTAAACCCCAACATCGGCTTTTTCGTGTTTATTAACTTTGTATTGTGTTATTAAAAATAAAAAAACTGTATTCTGCTATTTATTGTTTAGTGATTTGCATGGTTTTTAACTAATTGTAATTACTAAGTATTTTTATAGATGTTAGACTAAAGTCTATAGGTTAGATTTATTCACTTATTAGGTTTGTTTTTATCGTTTGTGGTAATTGAGCTAACACTCTAAAGTTTATTTGTCGGCAACAAGTACGACTTAACTAATTAGGAATATAATCATGAAATTTACACTTTTAAAAACCATCGCTCTTGGCTCATTATTAACTTGCTCAGCTGCTGCAATGGCTAATCAAGGTGATTATAAATTAATGGTTATTGAAGACTCTGTAACTGCAGCCCCAGCATTTGAAAAATCATTTAATAGCTGTGCTTTAACTGTTGAATCAAAAAACTACGAAGAAGCAGAAGCTATTTGTACACAAGCAATTGCTTTACTTAAGCAAAGCCATGGTCCGCGTTTAAAAGTACGTGAACTTACATCGTTTGCATTAAGTAACCGTGGTGTGGCTCGTATAAAATCACAAAAAGACACTGCTGGTATTTCTGATTTATATGAAGCGGTTCAAATTTCTAAAAACTCACTTGTAACGCATAACTTAACGCGTGCTAAAGAAGAATTATCTCTTTAATATTAAATTTATAGCTTGAATTAGCTGTAAAATTCGCGAGTATCAAAACCCCACGTTAGGTAAAGCTTAACGTGGGGTTTTTGTATTTGTATTAAAACACATTTGTTTACAAAAAAACTCTACCACTCAACCCCTTTAAACTCGGCATGCATAGCTTATATTAGTGAGGAAAAGTAAATAAAAGCGAATGATATATTTATTTAATTAACAAATGTAATAGCTAAATCTAACATTCCATGCAAGGATATAGGTACAGGGTATGTTAACTTGTTGCCATCTCCCATAAATATTCAATAAATTTCAGTTGTTTAAATTTACTTATTATTTATTAAAGTAACCAATTCAATTTATAACAATATGATTTTTAATAATTAAAGTGCAAAAAAGGAAGTCTTTGTATGTCTTTTAAAAAAAGTCAGTTAGCTATTTCATTAGCGTTTACGCTAGGCCTTGTTGGGTGTGGTGGCGGTGATAAAGCGGTAGTTGTAGAACCAATAGTAGCCAAGCCTGATCCTGTAAAAGTAGAACCCGTAGAAGTAACAACTATTTCTCTTACTGGTAAGGTTATTGATGGCTATGTATCTGGTGCAATAGTATGGCTAGATATTGATGGTGATGGTACTTTTGATGAGCAAACAGAACCTTCTGTAGTCTCTGAAGAATCGGGTAATTATAGTTTTAACTTTACAGAAGAGCAGGCGCTGTGTGTGCCGTATTCAACTATGTATGTAGATGTACCCGTTGGCGCAATTGACGAGGATTTAGGGGAGGTAACACAAGCGTATCAAATGTCATTTCCGCCCTCAATTGAAGCGTTGACTGATGAAGACATTCGAAATATATCACCTTTAACAACCGTTATCTGGGAGCAGTTGAGTCTTCAATTACAAAAAACTGGTAGCAATAATTTAAGTTGTGATGCACTTAAAGAAAATACTGAGTTGCTTGCAAATGTTCAAAGCGAAATAACGAATGTTATGCAAAATTTGGTTGCTCATTATAATTTGACGACAGAGCAAATTTACTCAGATTTTATTGCCAATAATGACAGTGATGCGTACGACAGAGCACAAGCGATTGTTAAGGGATTAAAAGCTGCCTATAAATATAAGCAAGAACTAGATGCTCAGTTTCCTGACGCAGAAGAAGTAAGAGCAGTGATTTATCAAGACACAGCGAAAGATGATGAGTATGAGTTTGAAAATGCATGGTACAGAGACAAAGTTATTTTTGCAGGCGCTGAGCTTATTTATGAGCAAGTAAAGCTTCAAAATACAGACGAACTCGACAAAATTGACGTTATTCTGAGTCGACTGAATTCAGCAGATACGCCTTGGGGCGAAGAGTCGTTAAATGGAAAATTAAGAGTTAGAGACGATGTATACATTAATACCGATCGTACTTATCGGTGCTCTAGCATTGAGAACGTTAGCTTTGAGAAAAGTAATGTGCTTTATAGCGTTGATAATACAAGCCCATCGGTTAACTTTCCAACAGCTGATGAATGTGTTAGTGATAATTTAGATACACCGTTCGAGCGAGGTTTTAGCATTAGCTATACTGAGTCGGGATCGTATTACCAAACTGACTTTGCCTTTAGAGAGGAAAATGCCGACTTTCAAACATTATCTGATTGGGTAAATGTTAAAGACAAAGCTGCTGATCTAGAAACTCAAGATTTAGTTACTGTACTCGCTGCTATGCCTTATAAGTTTGATGACGAAACATCTATTGATGCTAGCTTTTGGCGTAAATACAAAACCACAGACAACGTACGTATTACAAAGACAATTGAAGGACAATGGTTTAGAGATACCCGCCGAGAAGATGGAACAATGCTGCATGAGTGCGGTGAAAATGGTGTTGATTGGGCTCCATGCGAATAATGTAAAAAGCACTTTAATAAATATTTAGCTTAGTGCCAGTCAGTTAATAACTGACTGGCATTTTTTTGTTTAAAAAAGCTTACTTTTACGTACGGTTATAACTATATACTTGATGAACTCTATTTTTAATCTGTTTTTTACTAAGGTTTGCTGTAAAATCACCCGCTTAACATTTGTGTAGCAATATTTACAACTGTTATTGCTCGTTAAATATTCAAACCAATTTAAGTAGAGCTTATGATTTTTTATATTAGTGGATTAAGTTTACTGGTTATTATTTTATGCGTATCGCTTTACGTAATTTACAGCAATGTGCATAAAAGTCGGGTAAGAAAATCCAAAGAATACAACGTACTGTTTGATAAAGACACGATAGTGGATGATTTAATCACTCAACTAACAGAAAAAAATCAAACACAAGAAAACCAAGATAAAACAGCTAAAGGTAAAGAAGAAATCCTTGCAATATTTGTTGAGTTACATCGTTCTGGTAGCTTTTGCGCACATTTGAGTGAACAGGAAATTATTTACTTTGTTAAAAAGAAATTAAACATGGAGAGTAGTAAAAATGGATAGCGAAAAAGCAGTCCCAGCAGTAAAAAGTGACTCATTTATGAGTCGGTTTGGTCGTCGTAATGTAATTGTTGTTTCATCAATTGTTGTTGTATTAGCCGTAATTGCAACGCTTACATCGCAAGTTGTTTCGTGGAATGAAGCAGATGAGCGTTTAGTACATCAATCGGCTTTTACAGGTAACTTAACCGTAATAAATCAAGCCGGCCCTTATTTAAAAGCATTTGGTACTACATCAGCATATAAAAAAGTAATTTCGATTAACTTTACGGGCGATGCCGGTGCAACAGCAAGCGCAATTGTACCGCTAATACCAATTCGATTTTTAGATACGACAACAGGTGGCGCACGAGGTGTCTCTCGTTTTAGATTGCCAGGCAATGTACCAGCAGCAGAGTCGGGTGCTTTACGTGGTTTACTTAAAATACACGAAGAGTTTGGTTCACAAGAAACATTAATATCTAATTTATTAATGCGTGCAACCACTGAAAATGTAAAAGCGTCGGCGCGTATGATGTCGGTAGAGCAACATTACTCTGGTGGTAATGGTCAATTAAGCCAAGATTTTGCTGATCAATTAACCAACGGTATTTTTGTTACTGAACAAATTATTAGTACGGGTGAGCGCGATAAATCTGACGATTTAGGTAATTTAAGTAAACAGCAGCGTGTCACTATTAATATTAAGATGGACGATGAAGGTAATACACTGCGTAATGCACCAATTTTAGGCGCTTACGGTATTACAGTAGTTGATGCCAGCATTATTGATATTGACTACGAAAGCAAAGTAAATGCTCGTCTTGAAGCCCAAAAGCAAGCTGCTGCTGATGAAGCGCTAGCGCGTCAAAACCTTAAAAAAGCTGAGCAACAAGCACGTACTGAAGTGGCTTTAGGTGAACAAGCAATTGCTAAGCAACGTGCTGAATCTGAAAAGCTAAAAATTAAAGAGCAAATTGATGCTGAACGAATTAAGGCAAATGCCATTATTTCTGCGCAGCAACGAGTGGCTGTAAAAGCGGAGCTTGCAAAAGAGCAAGAAGAGATTTTAAAGCAACAACGCTTAGAAGCATTAGGTATGGATGTTTTAGCTGAAGCTCGCTTAAGAGCTAAGTCTGCTGCACTTGATCCTAAGTATGTATTTGATGAAACGTTAAAAGCAGAAGTTAAAATTCAAACTGCTTTATTTACGAGCTTAGGTAATAGCCGTTTAGTACCTGAAATTGTAATTGGCGGGAGCCAAGGCGAGCAAAGCAATGGCTCTGAATTTATGCGTTTATTAGCCGCTGATGCTGCATTAAGCCTTAAAAAACGTTTAGAAAAAGATAAAAAATAAACGTTAATTAAGTATTGTACAAACAATAAAAACGTTGGCTGACTTACATCGGCCAGCGTTTTTTATTGTGTAAATTTTGCTATTGTATGGCGCGGCTTAGCTTGTAAAAACAAGCTTTTTAAATTATGAGATAAAAGAGTGAGCAGTACTTATGGACTCCAGTAAGCAGTTTATTTTAGATTTAGGGCAAGAGCATATTACCATTCAGCGACGATATGAAGCGCTGGGAGCGTTTAACGATTTTTTGATTGCTGTGTGGTTTTTAATTGGCAGTTTTTTCTTTTTAAATGACTCACTAATAGAAAGTGGCACATGGTTGTTTATAGCGGGCAGTGCTCAATTGCTTATAAAACCTGTTTTGAAGTTGATCAGCTTAGTACATGTTAGTCGGGTATTTCATTCAAATAAAACTTCATAAATAAAACCATAAATACGACTCATGATGAGTCCAGTTATTATGGCTAATAATTTACCTGTATAGGTAAATTATTAGCTATTTAAATATCAAGGATAGAAAAGTGAAAGTACTAAAGTGGATTGTAGTTGGAGTAGCGGTTTTATTAGTTATAGGTTTACTAATTCCCGAAAAAATAATGATTCCGGTACAAGGTGCCACAAGTAAAGATTGGAACCACAATACGTTTTGGTACGAGCCTTGGGGTAGGTCGGGTGTGCACAAAGGAATTGATATTTTTGGCACAAAAAATACCCCCGTAGTCGCCTCAACAAATGGGATAGTTATATTTTCAGGTGAGCTAACCCGAGGCGGTAAGGTGGTTGCAGTACTTGGACCTAAATGGCGCGTGCATTATTTTGCACATTTAAATGACTACTCGGTAAGTACAGGTGATGTAGTAAGCATAAACAGTCAAATTGGCTTACTGGGCGATACCGGAAATGCCGCAGGAAAACAGCCTCATGTGCATTATTCTATTTTATCGTTAGTGCCTATGCCGTGGCTTTTTACAACGCAAAACCAAGGGTGGAAAAAGATGTTTTTTTTGAGCCCACATAAAAAACTCACTGCTAAATAATTACTTCATTATTTATAAATGACCTTTGTGTGAATAATAGTTTTAGGTGTTTAAGCAAGGTATTTAACAGCTAAAATTAGTTAATAAGTAAGCGTGTATTTAAGCTAAAAATTAGCCTGCAACAGGTGTTTTACCCGCGCGAATATTTTTAATGCTTTTAATAAACATATAAATACAGGTAGTGATTAAACAGCCTGCTAAATAAAACACAATACCGTTGGGTGCATCAGATAAATTTGCGGCGAGCATAGGGCCAAATACCGAGCCAATGCTGTAACTTAAAAGCATAACCTCAGTTGCCGATACTATTTTTGCCATTGGCAATGAGTCGCACGCAAGTGTTATAGCAATCGGGTAAAGTGCAAAGCTGCATGCGCCTAGTATTAAGTAGCTTACTATTAATCCTGCTAAAGTGTTTGCTTGTAGTATCCCCACAGCACCGGCTGCGCCTACTAAACAAAACATACCCATCAATAAGCTTTTTTCAAGCCGAGTAGATAAGTAACTCACAAGCGGCTGCACGACCATGCCACCTAAAATAATAACTGCCATAAGTGTTCCTGTGTACTGAGCTTGATCAGCTTTTGCTGAAATATAAACCGGCATTAAGCCGTAAATAGGGCCCAGTAATAAGCCTGATGCCAAGCATCCGAGCATTGCAGGGTGGCTTAGTGTTTTTATTTCTTTTAGTGGTAGTTTTTCAAGGTGCTGTTTTTCGGGCTGACCTTTGGTTATTAATAAAGGCGCTAAAATAGCTAAAAATAATAGCGAGGCTACAAATAAATAAGGCGTTGAACCTTCAGTGCCAAGCGGCCCTATAGCAAGTTGACCAACGGCGCTGCCGCCATAAAGTGAGGTCATGTATAAGCCTAAGCGTTTAGCACGCGACTTTGCTATGTTGGTCATTAATAACCATGACTCAACAACGACGAACACACCTGCAACAGCAATACCTGCAATAAAGCGAGCCGCTAACCAGTTACCCATATTTGGAATAGCAAGCTGTGCCAGTACGCTTACAATTAATAAGCTTAAAAATAATATAAAAGCGAATCGATGACCTATTTTTACCACCACGCGTTCAATGGTTGTAGCGCCAACAAGTAAGCCAAAGTAAAAAATGCTCGCAAGCCAAGGCGCAAGGTTTTCATCAAGCTTAAATGCGGGTAACGACAGCGGAATAAGGCTCATTAAAAAGACGGATGCGATAGCAAAAAATGACAGCCCAATAACAGGCGCTAAAGGGTTGTTTGGGGTGCTTGTGGCGGCTGATTCGGCCATTTGTGTTTATCGACTCTTGAAGGTAAATAACCACTGTTTTAAAGTTTGAGAGGTTACTTTAATAATAAAATTTGCGCGAATTTAGAGCCAAATCAAAAATAAGTAAAGTGATATTTTATTAAACAATATAAATACATTTTAAAACGATCTTTTAGGTAAATTATCGGATCTATTATGCTTTTTATTGTAGTGTTTTTATGTAGATATTGTTTTATATTTGTGAGCATTTATTTGGGCGTGTTGCTCTTTGTGGATTGAAATTTGTTCAATCTAGGGGCGATTTAATCGCGGCGCGAGGTTTGTAACCTAGCGGGCTAAGTAAAAACCGAGCAACAAAGAGTTAATCGTCCCTAGAAAGAACCCAAGGGCAGCGCATGTTTGGCATTTATGCTGCGTTATCGCCTATTTATGGGGAACAACCACACTACATAGGCTCTGCCTTGCTTAAATACCAAACAGTCTGCTGCAAAATTAATCACGAAAGGTCAACACGCCCTAGTTAAACCCTATATAGAATAGGGTTTAACAGATTTTTAATGCAAGCTGACAGGCACATATCGCATGCTGCACGTAACTTTTTAAAGTTAATTAATATCGGGTGTAGAGTCTCTTAAAATAAGCTTTGGCTGAAAGACGTGCTTTACTGTTATGTCGCTTTTTTTATAAATATCTTTAAGTACTAAGTTAGCCGCAGCTCGACCCATTTCGGGAACTGGGTTATCTATTGTAGTAAGCGTTGGGTAGAGGTAATTGGTAAAAATTACGTTATCGAACCCAATAATGGCTAAATCTTTTGGTAGGTTAAAACCGTGTTCGCGGGCGTATTTCATGGCACCCGATGCCATTTCGTCATTGGCACATACAAGGGCGGTTATTTGCGCCTTATTTTGAATAAAATGCCTTAAGCCGTCACTGCCGCCGGTTTCTTTAAAGTCGCCTACATAATATAAGTTTTCGTCAAAGGTGAGGTTGTATTCTGCGAGGGCTTTTTTGTGGCCTTTTAAACGATTTGATGCATCTTCTTTAAACTGCGGGCCTGCTATGTACGCAATGTTTTTATGACCTTTGTTGATCATGGCTTTGGTGGCTAAGTAGCCGCCCATTACGTTGTCGAGGCTAATGCAGTTTTCTTCAATTTCTTTAACGTAGCGGCTCATTAAGTAAATAGGGGTTTTACCTTTACTCAGCTCAATTAGGTAATCATTTGATACCGCTTCTACGTGTGCAATAATAGCGTCGCAATTACGGCTTATTAAAAATTCAAAGCCGCTTTTTTCTTTTTTCTCGTCACTATGCCCAGGGGTAATAATAACGTGTTTACCCGCAATACGAAGGTGCTCTTCAATGGCTGACATCATTTGACCAAAAAACGGACCATCTAACTCAGAAACTAAAATACCGACGCTGTTTGTGGTACTGGAGGCTAAAGAGCGGGCAATAGAACTTGGCTGATAGCCTAGCTCTTTCATTGCTTCTAATACCTTTTTTTTAGTTTTTTTGCTTACGTAGTCGTTGTCGTTAAGTACCCTTGAAACAGTTGATAAAGACACACCTGCCATTTCTGATACTTGATAAATTGTCGCCATTGATGTCCTAGCTTATATGTGTTTTTACTCGCGCTTTATAAAAATATAAAGCGCGAAGGGTCATTAAAAGTTAATTTACACATTACTGCGTCTAATTGCTAAGTCTTCTGTTATTTTTTGCGTCATCGCTGAAGTAAGTGGGTAAATAAGCATCAATGCGGCGCCTAAAAAAGCAAATGCGGCAGGTATCCAGCTCATAAGTAATTGCATACCAGGTAGAGCTTGCGTAATTGTTAGCTCATCCATGCCGTTATAGCCATAGCCTGCAAGTACCACTAATACTAATGCACCTGCAAAACCACCCCCGGTTTTTTGCACAAATGTACCCGCAGAATAAATTAAGCCTGTAGCGCGGCGTTTGTTTTTCCACTCTGAATAATCGGCTGAATCACCAAGCATACTAAAAAATAAGGTGGGCATCATTGCGGCAAAAAATTCAGCGGCGCAACCAAAGGTAAATACAGCAACCAGGTTATCGCTAGGGACCCAGTAAAAAGCGGTAGTGAGTATGCCGCTTAGCATTAACGATGCAATAAATAGGTTTCGTTTACCCATTATTTCGGCCAGTTTACCTGTGGCAAGTGCGCCTAATATAGATACAACCAACAAGGCGATAAAATACTGTCCAGCCATGAGTTCATTAGCTACGTGGTACTTAAAGTAGTAAGCAATTACGCCGTATTTTATGCCGTTAAACATCATGGTTAAAAAACCAATACCCAGTAGTACAAGCCACGGTTTGTTGGTTAGAAGATCAACCATATCGCGCTGTGAACCCGTTAAGTTTTGCTTATCTTTATTAAGTAATTTTTTAATAACGTATGTCATTGCTGCCATAACAAGGGCAAAAAATACGCCACTGTATAAATCGCGGTAATAAAAAAACAAGGTGGTAGCAAGCAAAGGTAGGATTATAAATGGCAGGCTTTTAGTTAAATCAAATAACTCTGATTTTAAATTCCCTTCATTTGAGGCGTGCGGTGTTACACGCTCTTTAGTGGTAGAAAACGTTATAACCATTAAAATAATAAGTAAGCTGGCAAATAAGTACATAGTAAGCTGATAGCCTTTGGCATCGTCGCCGCCACCAAAAAACGCCACTAGCTCAGGTAAAAAACCCATCACTAATAAACCACCAGTAAAGGCACCAGCAAACCTAAAACCAGAGAGCTTTGTGCGCTCTGTATCGTCGGGTGTCATTACGCCCATAAGTGCCGAGTAGGGTACGTTACTTACGGTGTAAGCAAGCGTTAAACCTATGTAGGTTACGTAAGCATAAATAAGTTTATTGGTGGTACTAAAGTCGGGGGTAGTAAAACACAGCACCATAAACAAGCCCAAAAACGGTGCTGAGTAGAGTATCCATGGACGGAATTTACCAAAGCGCGACTGCGTTCTGTCGGCAATCATACCCATAATAATATCGGTTACGCCATCAGATAGCCTTACAACCAAAAATAACATAGCAGCCGCAGCGGCCGATATGCCAAATGTATCGGTGTAAAACACCGCTAAATAAGCAAGCGCACCGCGCCATACTAAGTTAGCGCCGGCATCGCCCATGGCGTAACCGACTTTTTCGTATAAAGGGAGTTTGTTCACAGTGTGTGTTCTTATTGTTATAAGCCGATAATTTATCGGCTTGTTATGAGTTTAGTGTACGCTTTACCACTGGCTTTAACAGTTCGTTTTTGTGTGTTGTAGTCTACGTGTACTATACCAAAGCGTTTTAAATATCCTTCTGCCCATTCAAAGTTATCCATTAGGCTCCACGCAAAGTAACCATCTACTTTTACACCTTGCTCGGCTGCGTTATGCAGGGCATTTAAATGCTCGTGGTAATATTCAATACGATCGTTGTCTTTTACTTCACCGTCTTTAAATTCGTCAGCCATGGCTGCACCGTTTTCGGTAATATAAATAGGCGGTAGGGTGTATTTTTCGTTCAACGATACAAGTAATTCTGTAAGCGCTTTAGGGTAAATTTCCCAGCCTATATCGGTCATTGGCGCTTTATGTGGCAGCTCATGGTAAAAGTCGGTTTCGCTTGCTTGATAATGCATGCGGGTATAAAAGTTAACCCCTAGGTAATCTAGTGGTTGAGCAATTATTTCCATGTCGCCTTCTAAAATATCAGGGCGGTGGGCTTTAGGTAATTGCGAAATTATATCTGGGTACTTACCTTGCATTACAGGCTGCATATACCATTGGTTTACGTAGTCATCAGCAAATGCAGTGGCTTTTAAATCTTCTTCACTTTGGGTGACGGAGTAACAAGGCGTAAAGTTAAGTACAATACCGTTTAGCGTATTTGGGCTGTTTTTAGCAAGTACTTGCATAGCCAAACCATGACCTAGTAATAAGTGGTGCGCGGCTTTACGGCCAAATTCGCGACCTACTATACCCGGAGCATGTACGCCAATTTCGTAGCCTAAAAATGAGCTGCAAAATGGTTCGTTTAAAGTGGCGTACGAGTGCACGCGTTCACCAAAAGCTTTGGTAATTAAGTCTGTGTAATGGGCAAATTCGTAAGCGGTGTTACGGTTTAGCCAACCGCCTTCGTCTTCAATGTGTTGTGGTAAATCCCAGTGGTACAGCGTTACAAAAGCTTTAATGTTACGACGTTTTAGCTCATCTAAAATGTCGGTATAAAACTTAACGCCGGTAGGGTTTAAGTGACCGCTTTTAGTCATTACGCGTGGCCAAGAAATAGAAAATCTGTAAGCGTCTACGCCTAACGACTCTATTAGGTTTATATCGTCTTTCCAGCGAGTGTAGTGCTCGCAAGCTATATCGCCATTTGAATTATCGACTATTTTGCCTTCTTTACTGCAAAAGGTATCCCAAATACATGGCAAGCGATCAGCTGCGCCGCCTTCAATTTGAAATGAGGCCGTAGCTACACCATAAGTAAAATTTTTGGCTAAAAGTGGTGAGCCACTAGGTAAAGATAATTGTTTCATTAAGAGAAAACCTCTGCTTCTTTGTAGTAAATTTTGCTTTTATTTATAGTTTATAAATTGCATTGATGGAAGCGCTTCCATATTTAATTTGATTAATCACTAAGGATGGTATTTAATAACTTTAAGGAAGCGCTTCCATATTTAGGTTAGTGGCTATTGTTAAGCAGGTCAATAGTTAAATTTAAATAACAAATAGGCGTTTCACAAAAACACACTGACACAACACAGGGCTATAAAAATGAAAAAAAGCTTAAACACTAAAAGGTTACACATGCTCCCCATTTTAATAGGAGGGTTATGCGTTTTAAGTGCGTGTAATAAACAAGAGGTTAACGCTAATAATAGCCAAGACGCCTTAGCCAAAAAGGCTGAGCATGAGCAAGGTGATTTATCACTTTGGCCAACGCTTAAAAGTAAGGTAGTGAAAACGCCTGAAATTGAAAATATGATTGCACAGTATTTAAAAACAATGACGCTTGAACAAAAAGTAGCGCAGATGATCCAACCTGAAATTCGCGATATAACTGCTGCAGACATGCGCAAATATGGTTTTGGTTCGTATTTAAATGGCGGTGGCTCGTTCCCGAATGCTAATAAACATGCAACGCCTGCAGATTGGATAACGCTTGCTGAAAGCATGTATCAGGCATCAGTTGATGACTCAATTGATGGCAGTAAAATTCCAACCATGTGGGGCACTGATGCAGTACATGGCCATAATAATGTGATTGGGGCGACGTTATTCCCTCACAATATTGGTTTAGGTGCTGCTAATAACCCCGCATTAATTGAGCGCATTGCAGCAGCTACTGCAATAGAAGTAATGGCAACAGGGATAGATTGGGTATTTGCACCGACTGTTGCGGTTGTGCGCGATGACCGATGGGGCCGAACGTACGAAGGCTACTCAGAAGACCCTGCAATTGTACGTGAGTATTCAGCCGCAATTGTAAACGGATTGCAAGGCAGAGCCGATGAGGACTTTTTAAGTGATAAACGCGTAATTAGTACCGTTAAGCACTTTTTAGGCGATGGCGGCACTGTAGATGGCGACGATCAAGGTGACAACATTGATAGCGAAGAGGTGTTATATAATATTCATGCGCAAGGTTATATAGGTGGCTTAACCGCAGGTAGTCAGTCGGTTATGGCATCGTTTAATAGCTGGAATGGTAAAAAAAATCACGGCAATAAATACCTACTTACTGATGTGTTAAAAACAAAAATGGGTTTTGATGGCTTTGTTGTAGGCGATTGGAACGGACACGGACAAGTTGCAGGCTGTACAAATGAAAGTTGCCCGCAGGCTGTTAATGCGGGGCTTGATATTTTTATGGTGCCAACGGGTGCATGGAAACCACTTTATGAAAATACAATTAAACAAGTAAAAGCGGGCACAATAACAATGGCGCGAATAGATGACGCCGTAGCACGTATTTTACGCGTTAAATTACGCGCGGGTTTATTTGATAAACCAAGCCCCGCAAATCGAAAATATTCAGGTAAATTAGAACTAATAGGTGCGCCAGCACATCGCGATATTGCCCGCCAAGCGGTACAAGAGTCGCTAGTACTGCTTAAAAACAACAACCATTTATTACCGCTTAACCCATCAAGCAACATCCTGATTGCAGGCGATGCGGCTGATAACATTGGCAAGCAATCGGGTGGTTGGAGTATTACGTGGCAGGGAACTAATAATCAAAATGCAGATTTTCCTGGAGCAACGTCTATTTATGCGGGGCTAAAAACGCAAATAGAGGCTGCTGGCGGTAACGCTATTTTAAGCCCAACGGGTGAGTTTAATACCAAACCCGATTTAGCCATTGTTGTATTTGGTGAAGAACCATACGCAGAGGGACATGGCGATAAAGACAACCTTGAGTTTGAACGTAACAATAAACGTTCTCTTAAAATATTAAAAACATTAAAGCAGCAAGGTATTGCGGTGGTATCGGTGTTTATATCGGGCAGACCAATGTGGGTTAACAGCGAGCTAAACGCGTCAGATGCATTTGTAGCAGCATGGCTTCCTGGCACTGAAGGACAAGGCATTGCAGATGTTTTATTAGCGGATGCAAGTGGGCAGGTACAATACGACTTTAAAGGTAAGTTGTCTTTCTCGTGGCCTAAATCGCCACTACAAACCGCAGTAAATAAGGGCGATGCTGATTACTCACCATTATTACCCTATGGCTTTGGCTTAACGTATAAAGATGAAAGTACGCTTGCCAATAATCTAAATGAAGACTCAGGTGTTGATATTAGTAACCTTGCGCCGCTATCTATATTTAATGGCAGCTTTAAAACACCGTGGCGTTTGTTTTTAAATTCAACCAGCGAGCAGCACCAAGTAGCAAGTAATAGTGTAAAACTTGGCGGCATTACTTATCGCACTGAAGACAAAGCGATTCAAGAAGATGCGATGCAATTTAATTTTGATGGCACTGCAGCCAGCTACATCGAAATTAATAGTAATTTTACCGAAGACAAAGTTGCCTACATTGAAGCAAATTCGGCCCTTAGCTTTAGCTATAAAGTAAACCAAATACCTAGCTCACAGACATACCTTGCAATGAAATGCGAACAAGGTTGTGGTGGCGAGCTTGATATTACCAATGAGCTTAAAAATGCTGATTTAAATACATGGCAAACCATGAGTATAGATTTAACGTGTTTTGCTAAAAAGGGCGTTGATTTTGCCAGAGTAACCAGCCCTTTTATTATTAAAACGGCAGGAGAGCTTAACGTTTCAGTTGCAGATATTAGCTTTGAACCACAAAGCGCTAAAACAGCAAAAATAAAGTGTGAGTAGTAGAGTGTTGATAAGTTAAGTTTATTGTGTGTTGTCTCAAAGCCCTTAGTAATAAGGGCTTTTTTTTATGCTGGGCAATACTGCTTTAAAAACTCATGATGAGATGGTAATTGGCTTACGCGTTGCTCTATTTGTTGCTTAATACCGTGTAAAAAAAGGGTGAGTTCTTCATCGCTCATCATGCTGGCTATTAAGTGATGTTGATTAGGCTCAATACCTTGACCAAGCATAACTTGCACCCACGAATCGACTCTAAAAATATCGCCATCGTCTAAAAATACACGACCGGTTTGTTTAAACAAATCAATTTTATGCTGAAGTGTTTTTGGCACTTCCATGGCACTACAATGCTGCCAAAACTCACTGTCATCACGATTAGTTACCTTGTAGTGCAGCACAATAAAGTCGCGAATATTTTCAATTTCGCTTTTAAGCTGTTTGTTGTATTCGTCAATGGCGTGATTGGTAATGCCATTAAATGGAAATAAACGCATAAAGCGAATAATACCCGACATAATTAAGTGAATGCTGGTGGACTCAAGTGGCTCTACAAAACCGCTGGCAAGGCCAAGCGCTAGGCAGTTTTTGTTCCAGCCTTTTAAGCGTCGCCCTGTTTTAAATTTAATAACACGGGGCTCTGTAAGCAGCTCACCTTCAATGTTATTTAATAATAGCGCTTTGGCTTGCTCGTCTTCCATATATTGGCTGCAATAAACCAATCCGTTGCCGACACGGTTTTGTAGCGGTATACGCCATTGCCAGCCGCTTTTATGGGCAATAGATCGGGTAAGTGGCAATACGGTCTCGCTGGTTGATTTTGTTTGCACCGTAATGGCGCTATTACACGGTAGTAAATGCGACCAGTCTTCGTAGCCAGTATGCAATGCTTGCTCTATTAATAAGCCTCTAAAGCCGGTGCAATCAATAAAAAAGTCGCCGTTAATGTGCTCGCCATTATTTAAAATCAATGATTCTATATGGCCCATTTTAGTGTTTTTTACTACTTTTTGTATTTTACCTTCAATGCGTTTTACACCTAATGGCTCTGAAAATTCACGTAAAAACTGCGCGTAACGTGTGGCGTCCATATGGTAAGCATAGTTAATGGGGTTTTGCTGATTAAACGCAAATTTACCGCTTTTAGCCGCTTGCAGTTCGTAGCAGTAATCGCCAAATGGATTGTTTATTCCTAGATCTTTACCTTGCAGCCAAAAGTGGTGAAATTCACCCGCCCAGCATTCTTTGCCCGTTGCGCCAAATGAGTGAATATAATGGGTGTTTTCATCGCCCCAGTTTTCAAAGCTAATGCCAAGTTTAAAGCTGGCTTGAGTGGCTTTCATAAATGCTTGCTCGTTTATACCTAGCAATTTATGAAATGTACGAATTGGCGGAATTGTTGCCTCGCCAACGCCCACGGTGCCAATATCGTCAGATTCAACAAGGGTTATGTTTATATTGTTGCCAACTAGTTTGGCAAGTGCCGCTGCGGCCATCCAACCGGCAGTGCCGCCTCCAGCAATTACTACGTTTTTAACAGCATTTGTTTTAGTCATTATGTGGCTGCCCATTATTTGATAAAAGGTGATTTAAAAGCGTGCGATTACTTGGCAGTCCATTTAAGCACTGCGCTATTTTTTCGCGATTTTGCTGATAATAGTAATCCCCAGCACGTGGGTCGTTAAATGTATTGTGTGCAGATACTGTTTGTGTATTAAAGCCCATGCCATATAAAACGTATTGGTAACTGCTTGATGAAAACACTTCTTCGTTTTCAATAAAATCAAAGCGGCTAGGGGGCTGAAATTGCCAAAGTTTAAGTAAGTTTTGCAGGCGCTCGGGCGCGGTATTTAAATTACTAATATCTTGCCAATAAGGAGTGTCGTCGCGCTCGCTTAGCACATAATGAAGTTTTAAAAACTCAATAACGCGCTGCCAACGAGTGCTAAAACGTTCATTGAAACGCGTTTCAAGCTGGCTCATGTGGGGGCGGTTTTGTGGAAGTTGCTCGCTTATCATGCTAATTGAAAGCTCAACCATGGCAAGTGCTGACGCTTCAAGTGGCTCTAAAAAGCCAGCTGACATCCCCACGGCAACACAATTTTTAATCCAAAATTGTTGCCTGTAACCAGGGCTGAATTTTAATACGCGGTAGTTAAGTTGCTCAGCTTGTTGCTCACTGGTACTTTTAGCTATGTAGCTTTTTAATGTGTTTTTTGCGCTTTCATCGCTTTGATATTTACTACTAAATACATAACCTGTACCACGGCGCGTTGGCAGGGCTATATCCCAAATCCAGCCGTTACTTTGCGCTGTAGATAGCGTTGCAGAGGCAATTGGCTGATCGGTGTTTGCATTAGGTATTTGCGCCGCAACAGCGCTGTTATTAAATAAAATATGATCTTGCGCTATAAACTCACTATTAAAATGCTCCCCAATTAAACGAGCGCGAGAGCCTGAGCAATCTATAAATAAATCACCCGTTATATTGCCATTATTATTTGTTTTTAATGAGGCAATATAGCCATGCTCGTCGTTAATAACCTCGGTTACATCGTCAGTAATATGCGTAACATTTAGATTTTTAACACAGTAATTTTTTAAAAACTCAGCAAATTTACCCGCATCTAAATGATAGCCATAGTTGGTAACTGCTGCGTATTCGGGTGTTTGTAATTGCTTTGGTGCAAGTGCGGCTTGGCACACAAAGCTTTGCATATTAACAACGTCGGCAAATTTTTGATCAGGTGCAATACGTTGCCAGCTGGCGTGTAAATTGGTTTGCTCGTAGCCTTGTGGATTCATAAAAGGGTGGTAGTAGTTTTCTCCCTCGCTGAGGTTACGCCAATTTATAAATTTAGAACCTTGCTTAAATGACGCGTCGCACTGGGTTATAAAATCAATTTCTTTAATGCCAATACGTTGTAGCGTGTTACGCATTGACGGCCACGTGCCTTCGCCCACGCCCAATATAGGCACATTTGCCGACTCCACTAACGTTACATTAAGGTGCGGGTGTTCGGCGGCTAATAAGCCTGCGCTTAGCCAGCCGGCAGTACCACCACCTAAAACGACTATTTTTGTTATTGGTTTGGTCATGAGTTAACACCCTAAAGTTGATAACATTTAAACTAGCATTAATACTGTTTTAAATACAAAAAAGCCGCTAGTAAAAACTAACGGCTTTACTTTGTATTACCTTTAGAAGTTGTAACGCATACCAATATTGTAACGTGCACCTAGCTGTTGTAGGTTCCACAATTGTACTGACGTACGGCCATGTTCGCGGCTGTTTTGCTCAGTAATGTTAAGGCCTTCAACAAAAAACGAGAGTTGTTCGCTGTAGTTGTACGCAACATTAAAGTCGATTTGATAATATTCTTCAGTAAAGCCTGGCTCGTTAATATAACGCGCTGCGCTATTTAAAAACTTATCACGCCAGTTGTACGCAATACGTGCTTGAAAATCATCGTTTTCGTACATGGCAATAAAGTTAGCTGTGTCACTTAAACCCACTAGTGCAAATTGTGTAGTAGTAGGGTCAGCGTTTACATCAAAGTCTATGTCGCCATTAACAGTGGTGTAGTTTGCTTGCACCCCAAAACCGCTTTCACCAAAAAAGTGCTGAAAGGCAATTTCGAAACCATCAATTGTGGCATTTTTATTGTTGGTAGGTACTTGCGCTGTAAATTCTAGTAATGGGTCATCGCTGTTAGCAATTACATCGTAGGCGGCTTCAAACTCTTCGTAGGTCATAGAGTCAAAATCAACGTTGTTTTCTGTTGCGGCAACCATTTGAAATAAGTTTGAATCGGTTAGAGCAAGTCCGCGAGATTCTAGCTCAGCAATGGCAGCTTGAGCGCGAGGGCCCGCTGTTGCATCGCGTAATCCGTAGTAGTTTTGCGTCATTGGTGTTAAACCAATAAAGTTTTCGATGTCTTTAGTGTAATAACCTACCGACACATAACTTGTTTCTGCAAAGTACCACTCAGCCGATACATCAATATTATCTGATTCAAGCGGCACTAAACCAGGATTACCCGTTGACGCTGTAGCCGGTGATGAACCCGCTAAAAGAGTAGGGGCGCCCGGTACACCAACCGTCGCTGCTGAACTTAAGTTGTCGTAAGTTGGGCGAGCAATTGTAGTGCTATAAGAAAAACGCGCTTTTACGTTTTCAATTACTTCTATGTCAAAGTCAAAGCTTGGTAAAAAGTGATCGTAGCTAGATTTAAGCGTGAAATCTTCTTTAGCCGAGCCAAAACGAACATTAAAGTCGTTATTACCTTCCCACGCTACTGCGTTAGGTAAGTCGATATTAGCCGTTGAGGTAATGTCGGTAGACTCTTGGCGTGCGCCAATAACAATGTTGTATGGCATATCGCCAATGTAACCATTGTAAGTAAATTGCACAAACGCTGCGGTTATGTCTTCTTCAATGGTGCGGTTAGTTGCAAATGCGCCATCGGCTGCAAAGTTAAAGCCGTATTCTTCACCTGCCCAGTAACCAATTTGCGATGCGCTGCCGGTATAACCTTGGTTGAACGAGCCCGATGTATCGTAGTCGTCAAACTCAGCTAAAAAGTTTGTTGGGTTTAGGTAGCCATCAGGTAGTTCGCCTGGGTTTTCGATACCCCAGTTACCCATTGTATTACGTGTAAGTGATTGCAGTGAATGGCTTTCCATAGAGCGAGACTCTATACCAAAGTCAATTGCGCCGTTTTCAATTTCGTATTTACCATGGATTCTAAATTCTGTGATTTCAGACTCTTGGCGAGCAAAGTTAGAATCTAAAATAGACGTACCCACATCAGAGGCATCTAACGTGTTATTACAATTTAGGTTGTCTCGGCGGCAATCATCAAAATCGATACTCATTGATGGAAGCTCGCGGCTAAAATCAACTTCTTGTGCGTTAACTACGTTTGCGCCCAAGCCTGCGTTTACCCAGCTGCCGTAAGGTGCATCTGGTTTGCTAGTGGCTTTTGAATTGTGCGCATCAAACATAAAGCTCAATTCTGAATTGAAATAGTATTCAACGTTTAAACCAATAGAGTCGTTTTGGTTAACTTGGTTTAACTCTTGAAACGCTAAACCTAAATCGCGTGTTTGCTGATCGCGACGTTCTTCTCGGTAATAAATAGGAGTTTTTACCGTGTTATCGTCAAATGTTAGCGCGCTTTTGTAGTTATCCATCCAAATTGATTGCTCAGCACGGGCTTCGAATAAATCTTGCTTAGAATATGTGTAATCCAGCGTGGCTGTTAAATCGTCAATAGGGCTGTACTGCAGCGTTAATTGCGCGTTTGTACGAGTACGTTCTCTGTCGGCAATGGTGTAGCGCAAATCTGATGGCATTGAATAAAGCTGGCCAACGGCGGGTGCATTAGTTAAAACAATATCGTCTGCAGCTTGTGGGATTGTGCCGTCAAAAGCTGATGTATTCCATTGATTTACAAACGCACCTGTTGATGAGCTATCGCGCTGTTGCATGCTTGCAGTTAACGAGGCACCAAATTTAGCTTCACTGTCGGTCCAGCTGATTAAGCCCGAAAGCTCTGGTGTTATGTCATCACCAACACGGTTTGTTGAGTCGTGTAATGCTTTTACACCTACGCTTGAAATAAAGCCTGGATTGTCGAGTGGGCGAGCCGTATTTATATTAATTGTTGCGCCAATACCACCTGATGCAATACTTGCTTTACCAGTTTTATATACTTCAACCGATTTAACGCTATCAGACGCTAAGTTTGCAAAGTCAAAAGCACGAGAGCTGGGTGTACCACCGCCTGAAGGCAATGATGCTGCCGGCATAGTACGACCGTTTAGGGTTACCATATTGTAGTCGGGGCCAAAACCACGAACAGTTACTTTAGAGCCTTCACCATTCGAACGATCAATCGACACACCTGTAATACGCTGTAGCGACTCGGCTAAGTTGGTATCAGGAAATTTACCAATATCTTCAGCTGATATTGCATCTACAACACCTGCGGCGTCGCGTTTTAACCGAGTTGACTCTTTAATACTGCTTTTAAAACCAGTAACTTGAATTACTTCAACATCTGTATTTGCTTCTTGTGCATATACAGGTAAAGAGATTGATGCGCCTAAAATCAGAGATAGGCTGGTCGCTATCTTTGTTTTTCTTACAATATGGTTGGACATTCGGTTTCCCTCGCACTTTTATCATTATTATTAACAGCTGTATGGGGCTGTTATTGTGTAATTATAAACATTGTCAAATGTATGGAAGCGCTTCCAGAAAAATTCATTTAACTGAGCTTTGTGGAAGCGCTTCCAGAAATGCTAGTTTAAATTTTAAAAAGGGTCAACTATTGTTTTAATAAAATGAGACTAAATTGTTCTTAAAATGTATTTTTTTAAATTTAATTTTATTTAAATTATAAATTACAGGTGGTTATAAAAAACCGTTTGAAATAGTGCTGTAACAACATTTTATTATAAGAAAACCAATTATTGATTAATTTAGTTATTTACACACTTTTATAAGGTGTTTAAATCAGCTTTTAATACAAGCTAAAATTAATAAATCGGCCGTTGGTCACTCAACTAAAAAATAGGTACATTTGCTAACTTAGCGAAAATGCCGATGTAGTGATTATGTACAACGCAATTGATGAAAACGCATCAAGCGGCGGTTCTATCTCATTTTATGAATCGGTCATTAAAAAATCGGCAATTGTTTAAAAAATCGTTAATTAAATCACTAAAAAGTAACGTAGTTTTTGCAGAAGATGGTATAAAAATAAACTTATAAAGTAATGCGCATAAGAGTGTTGCGGGTCGCTAGTTTTATCGCTATTTTAAAGGTTCTCTCATAGATGGATTTTATTATGCGCATTAAATTTTTAGCGAGCTTTTATTCTTTCTTCTTGTTTGCACTGTTTGGTTGTGACGACCAAAGCATGGCAATGCAAGATAGCCCTCAGCTAAATAGTAATGCAAGTAACTTACCCTCTGATCTCAAAGTAAACACACCTCCAGCAGCTCAAACAAACGAACCCGCTTTAGTGGTCGGTATGCTAGCAACACATTGTAAAAGTAAAGAAGCAGCCTACATTAACGCAAAAATGCATAAAGTTGTGCGTAACCCAGATGAAAGTACAGCCTACAAGTTAGAGCCTACCGATAAAGTGCTTTCTATTTGTGTTGCAAAAGATGACTCATCGCTTAGTTATCGATTTGGTAGAGTTAATGACATAGGGCTTGAAAAAGAAGCAACACCAGATGCACCATTTGGTAGTTACTACAGGCAAGTAGGGCGTATTGGCGAGAGTATTTTATTTTTTAGTAACGGCGAATATCATTATTATATTATTAACTCAGGCGGTATGGGCAGCGGTGTAACGGTTAATGTTTATAAAAACGATACATTAATAACTGAGCTGTTTTCGGGTAATGATCCTTACGATGATTTTGTTATAGCAACCGATTTAAATTTCCCTAAAAAATTGGTTATCGAAAAACAGCCATTTAATAAGCAAATGCAGTAAATAATGACTCCTCAGCAGCAAAACGTAATAGAGCAAGGGCATTGGTTTAAAAACCGTAGCGCTTATTTAAAAAGCTTTTTATTAACGCAGGGCAAAACGCTCTCGCTAAAGGCTCAGCAATCATTATTTTTGCGAGGTGATAAGCACGATGGAATTTATGCCGTACTTAGCGGCGTGGTGCGTATTAGTGGCGTAAGTAACGAAGGCAAAGAAGCCGTATTGAGCTTTATTGATTCATCACTGTGGTTTGGCGAAGTTACCTTGTTTGATGGTGGCCTGCGTACTCATGACGTATATGCACAAACTGATGTTGTGCTTTTTTACGTGCCCCAACGCGAGCTTGAACAGCTATTAAACGAACAGCCACAATATTGGCAAGAGTTTGGTTTATTGCTGGCACAAAAGTTACGCCTAATGTTTACCCCAATGGAAGATCACGCATTACTAAGTGCTGAGCAAAAAGTATGCAATCGACTTTTAATGCTCAGCGAGCATACAGAGCACTTAACACCACTTGTTTTATCTCAGCAGCAACTTGCTGATATGACCTACCTAACGCGCCAAACTATTAATCAAATACTGCAACAGCTTGTTAGCCTACAAGCCATTAGTTTGGGGTATCAACGCATAACTGTTTTAGATAAACAAAAGTTACAGGCGCGTGCTACACAAGCTTAAATAGAGACCGCTTTATTTAGTTGGAACCAAAATTGCTACAGATAATGTAACGCAACAATGGATTTGAGCTAATGACTACAATAACCTTTAAAAATCAATATAGTAATTATAACTCTCCTGCGGTAAATAAAGCGGCAGGTCCAAGCGAAGTTGCGGCAACTAATGTCCTTCCTAATGAAAAAACAAGTGATGCTAAAGGCATTACCTCAGCCCCTAAAGAACCAACGTTTTTAGAAAGTGCCCAAGAAGCGCTGGTTTATCAGCGCTTAGGTGTAAACAAAAACAAAATAGACGAGCTAAAAGCGACAATAGAAGAGCTCATTAAAGAACAGCAAAGTGAGGGCGCAGACCCTAGCGCAATTGCTGATAAAATAGAGGAACTTCAAAAAATGCTTGAGCAAGAGTATCAAAAAGGGCGCGAGCGAACGGATATGCAAGGTGAGCATGAGCCGGGTAAAATAATTTCTGCATTTGTTTAATTTACAAAATGTCGGATACCTGACATTGTTGCTGTACTTACTTTTGCTAAAGTAAGTTTTATATATAAAAATAAAGGCAAAACAATGAAAACACTTCAACAGCAACTTGGTAAATATGGTTTGTATCATCGTTCTAAGCGTAATGTACTAACGCACTTTATTGGTATTCCGCTCATTGTATTTGCAGCGTTGTGTTTACTAGCGCGCATTCAAATACCCCTTGGTAGTGTAGTAATTGATGGCGCACAACTTTTTGTATTAGCGTCGGTTGTTTATTATTTTATGCTGAGCTTTTCGCTTGGCTTTATTATGGCCGTGATATTCACTTTACTCCTTGTTGGTGCTCAGCCTATTGCGGCAATGGCGTTTTGGCCTTGGTTGAGTATTGGCGTAGGTGTGTTTGTATTTGGCTGGGTATTACAGTTTATTGGGCACTATTACGAAGGTAAAAAACCGGCGTTTGTAGATGACCTAATTGGTTTAATTATTGGCCCTTTGTACGTAACTGTTGAACTACTATTTTTAATGGGTTTTTACAAAACATTAGAAGATGAAGTAAACGCAATAGCAGGTCCTACAAAGGCGTAAAATACTTTACTAAGTACCTTTATAAAACCTAATAAATAACAATAAAAGGGCAGATAACGCATGCAATATAATAATAAAACCGTGTGGATCACCGGCGCATCATCAGGTATTGGTAAAGAGCTTGCTATACAATTTGCCGAGCTTGGAGCGCGCGTTATTTTATCAGCGCGCAATGTAGATAAACTAAACGATTTAAAAGCAACGCTTAAAGGCGAAGGGCACTTAGTTGTGCCGCTGGACTTAGCCGAGCCAGAGCATGTACTGAGTACAGTAACAGCAAAAATGAGCGAGCTTCCTGCAATAGATATTTTAATTAATAACGGCGGCGTATCGCAGCGCAGTTTATTTTTAGAAAACGACTTTAACGTGTACCGCCAATTAATGGAGGTTAATTACTTTGGCTTAATTGCACTTACTAAAGCTATATTGCCTTCTATGGTGGCAAGGCGCAGTGGCTCAATTGTGTCCATTAGTAGTGTGGCGGGTAAAGTTGGTTCAAAATTTAGAACAGGTTATTCGGGTTCTAAATATGCGGTTGTTGGTTTTATGGATTGCCTACGTGCAGAAGTAGCACAACATAATATTCATTGTTTAACAATTTGCCCAGGCTCTATTAAAACAGCAATTGCGCATAACTCACTAAACGAGCAAGGCATAGCGCAAAATAAACCAGAAGAGTCGATAGAAAATGGCATGGATGTAAGCGTAGCTGCTTCAAAAATGATTCGTGCCATTAGTAATAAAAAAGACGAAGTGATTATTGGCAAAGGTTTAAGTGGTTGGGCGCCTACAATTAAGCGCTTTTTTCCTACTTTGTTTAATCGCATTACCGCAAAAACAAACTATAGGTAGCGTCGTTTATTTCAAAGGCGTAAAATGCCGTAAATTTGATCAATTTAGAAAAGGATTCTAAATGAAGTATTCATGGCTGAGCCTATTTTTTATTGTATTAATTTGGTCTGGTATTAACCCAAAAGATCAATTTACATGGCTGCTTGAAGTTATCCCCGCAATTATTGGTTTAGTGCTGCTAGCAAGTACCTATAGCCACTTTAAACTTACCCCTATTTTATATACATTTATTTTAGCGCATTGCATAGTGCTGATGATTGGTGGGCATTACACCTACTCCGAAGTCCCTTTGTTCGATAATCTATTTGGTAGCGAGCGTAATAACTACGACAAAGTAGGGCACTTTTTTCAAGGGTTTGTACCTGCACTACTAGCACGCGAAATTTTACTGCGCAAAAAAGTAGTAAATGGTCGAGGCTGGTTAATCGCTTTTGTTATTTCGGTATGTTTAGCATTTAGCGCGTTTTACGAATTAATAGAATGGTGGGTTGCAGTGTTAAGCGGCGAAAACGCAGAAGCGTTTTTAGGCACGCAAGGTTACGTGTGGGATACCCAATCAGATATGGGACTGGCGTTATTTGGAGCTATTTGCTCGCTGTTAGTACTTTCAAGAGTACACGACAAACAGCTAAAAAACGTTAAAGATTATTTATAGGAACTTTCTATAGAAATGTTTATAAAAACATTGATAAAAAAGACTACTAACGTATGACCGCAAACACTAGTGATTACTCAATTAGCACAGACAAAAGTAAACTTAACTTTAACGTTATTTATAACTTTATTGCTAATAGCTATTGGGCCAAAGGCATTCCTAAAAGCGTGATGCAATCAGCTATTGATAACTCAATGTGCTTTGGTGTTTACAGCGCTCATAACGAGCAAGTTGGATTTGCCCGAGTAGTGACCGATAAAGCAACCTTTGCCTATTTAGCCGATGTATTTATTGCCCCGCACTTGCAAGGAAATGGGCTGAGTAAGTTACTCATTCAAACGATAGTAGAGCACCCTGAGCTACAAGGGCTCAGGCGCTTTTTATTAGCAACTTCTGATGCGCATGGCCTTTATGCGCAATACGGGTTTAAACCTATAGATAACCCCGCACTATTAATGCAAATAAATCCTGAGAATGTGTATGGTAATAGCAAGTAGAGAATACATTCTAAAGTGGGGATTATTATTGATGATTCATTATATAGCTAATTAGTAAGCTATTTTTTAAGTTATCAACTTTCTGACAGCAGGTATTAATACTCCTTTAAATACGATATTTTTTCTTCATTGATAGAGAAAAAGAAAGTACAAATAGAGCCAACCACCAAGCAGCAAATACCCACAATCCAGGCTTAAGCTCACACCATTCTGTAATGTTAATAACACCATATATGAACAGACTTAGAGAGATGAATGGTAAAATAAATAGGGAGTAAAACAGATATATAATAAAGTTTGATAGAAGTTTTTGATACAGTTTATGCTCATTATCAGAGCGAAACTCGATCATTAAAAAAATACATTGTGAAGATATAAGCAAGGTAATTACTTGTAATAAACACCAGCCTAAAGCCGCTAGAATCGCTATCCATTGCATTGTCATTTTTCGTTTTCCTTGCGCTTTTACTTGAAGAGACCGTTATGAAGCTATTGGTACGTTTTACCTTTGTGCTTTAACCAACCATCAACGTGATGTCCATTTGGATCTTTATGAGTCCAGTGTACTACGCCCCCTTTTTTATTCCACTCATACTCACCGTAAAATTGAACAGTATCACCCTTTGAAATCAAATTAATTCTTGGGGCAAGGTCAATATTATGTGCAATTAAAATAGTAATACCTGTACTTAATTTAAGAATAAATTTTTGATGACGCGAACCTTGATTATCATCATTTAATATACGAATAACGATTCCAGAATCTTGTACTTGAACGTTACTTTGGTGATTTTTGTATGCTTCATTCAAAGATGTAGCATTTGCAAAATTTGACCACTGTAGAAAAGTAAACCCGACTAAAATATATATTAATAACTTACGCATACATTAAATCTTCCTTAGTTCTATAACGCCACAAAAGCGGCTATAATCTGTGAAGTATGGATAATAGTATGATGGTTTTTAGTTGAGGTGTAATCAATTCTTAACTGACACTCTTTTACTTTTACTTGGCAGTAATCAAAAAATACTAAATCTGTATAGATTATTAAACCAGACAGCCACTCCAAATAAATAAAGTCAATCTAGGCTAGATTCACTTTTTAGGTTAAGAATTTATCTTTTACTACTCGGTTACTTACTTTTCATTCATAAAATAACTCATTATCACGCTTAAACCTAAATTAAGCGCATGAAAATAACTGCATAATGCAGTTGTGATTTATTACTGAATAGTTTTACTGAGTAGTTTAAATTTTATGCCAGTAGTTTTTCGCAGTTACTGATATTCGCTCGCCGCTTTCGCTTTAAGTTTTCACAATAACTTGCTTGTGAAGCTGTTCTGCCTAATGGGCCATGAAATACGCGCGTAAATTGGGTTGTAAGCTTTAACCAGTTTTCGGGGGAAATATGAACTCTTTCGAGTAAGGGTAAGTGTGTACTTTCAATATAACCGCGTTTGTCTTCTCGTATACAACGTCCTGTTAATTCAACAAGTTCAAGGTACGATTTAAGCTCAAACGGGAGTCCTTTTGGCATTATCTGACGTGGCACGCCTGCAAAGCGAAAGAGTTGTTTTGGTTGTTTTCCTTCTTTTGCAGATGTTAGTCGCTGTTTAACGCTGGTGTGGTCTGATTCCTCAGGCGTGTTAGCCATTTTAGCTCTAATTGGGTTTAAATCGACATACGCCATACAAGCGGCAAGTGCTGCTTCATCTAATAATGCTTGAGACGTAAAGCGTCCCTCCCAAAACCTGCCAGTGCAGTTGTCTTCTTTATTTGCTCTGCGGGCAATGTCTTCATTTAATAATCGCTGATATATTGCCAACAGCTTATTAAATACGACTTTTGGAGGCTATAACCCTCCAGGGCAAGATCACGAACTTTACCTTGACTTAAAAGTATGATCTTATACTCCTTTTTTAAGGAGCATTCTCATGCTTGATATTCAGCTATTTAAATATTTCGAATCAATCGATGATCCTC
>NZ_JADYXJ010000010.1:133028-140920 GCF_015864365.1 Pseudoalteromonas sp. SWXJ133 | reverse complement strand
TAATATTACCGGAGAAAAGAAAGCGAAAAGCTTATCCGCGAACGGTGCTCGCAAAGACACAAAAATATCCAGTTAGGTATAAACGAAAAAACACCACTCGTTCTTAAACGAGTGGTGTTACTAATTAGCTCCCTTTTTTTGTGTAACGACTTTTTATTAACTAACTATTAATCAGCTTCATTTTCGTCTTGGTTGTGTATCTCTAAACCTGAAGACATCGCACTTTCGCGGGTGCTTTTTGCAGAATCGTTACGTAGCTTATCAATACGATTTAAATAGTTTTGATCAATATCGCCAGTAATATATTGGCCATCAAATACTGAAGTTTCAAACTTAGTAATTTCAGGGTTTTCTTGGCTAACCGCAGCAATTAAATCTTTTAACGATTGAAAGATTAAACCGTCAGAACCAATACTTGCATTAATATCTTCAACTTCACGTCCGTGAGCAATAAGCTCAGCTGCTGAAGGCATATCAATACCGTACACATTAGGGAAGCGTATTTCAGGTGCCGCTGATGCAAAGTAAACGTTTTTAGCACCAGACTCTCGGGCCATTTCAACAATTTGTGCTGATGTTGTACCACGAACAATTGAGTCATCAACCAATAATACGTTTTTACCTTTAAACTCGCGATCAATTGCGTTTAGCTTTTGGCGCACTGATTTTTTACGCATCTCTTGGCCTGGCATGATAAATGTACGACCAATATAACGGTTTTTAACAAAACCTTGGCGATACGGTAAATCAAGTACACGTGCGATTTCCAGTGCTACATCACATGAAGTTTCTGGGATTGGGATAACTACATCAATATCTTTGTCAGCCCATTCACGTGCAATTTTTTCGCCTAGTTTAGTCCCCATGTTTACGCGTGTTGCGTACACAGACATACGGTCTATTGTTGAGTCAGGTCGAGCAAAATAAACAAATTCAAAAATACACGGCGAGTAAGATGCCTTATCAGCACAACTAAGTGAATGGAATTCACCTTCTTCTGTAACATATATAGCTTCACCAGGGGCTACATCACGTACAAACTCAAAACCGTCCGGTTTCAACGCAACGCTTTCTGAGGCAAACATGTACTCAGTACCTTTTTCGGTTTCGCGTTTACCAAATACAAGTGGGCGAATACCATTAGGGTCGCGAAAAGCAACAATGCCGTGGCCGATAATCATAGCAATAGTTGCATAACCACCGCTTACTTTATTGTTTACTTCGGTTACCGCAGTAAAAATATCTTCAGGGTCTAAATGCAACTTATCAGATTTGCTTAATTCATGTGCCATGACATTAAGTAAAATTTCAGAGTCTGACGTTGTATTAACGTGACGACGTGCTTCTGAGAATAACTGCTCTTTTAAAGCTTCTGCATTAGTAAGGTTGCCATTATGGGCAAGTGCTATACCAAACGGTGAGTTAACATAAAAAGGCTGTGCTTCAGATGAGCTTGAAGATCCTGCTGTAGGATAGCGCACATGGCCAAGACCAATTGTACCTTGTAGTCGTTTCATATGACGAGTGTGAAAGGCATCTTTCACTAAGCCATTTGCTTTGCGTAAGCTAAACGTATTATTCTCAATGGTAATGATACCCGCGGCATCTTGACCACGGTGCTGCAAAACAGTTAAGCCATCATAAATCGCCTGATTCACAGGGGATGTTCCGACTATTCCAACGATACCACACATGTAATTTATCCTCGCCGATTAACGGTTTACTGAATTTAAAAAGCTCGAGTTGTTTTCTAGGTACGAAAAGAACCATTCAACTACAAAGCCAAATTCTGGAATCAAAATAGAATTGCCCCACCAGTGCGTATTGGGTGCACCAGTAAAAGCATCAAGAAAGAAGAGTAACGCGCTCACGACCAACACGCCTCGTAGAGCACCAAACACTATGCCAAAAACACGGTCGGTACCCGATAAACCAGTACGATGTACAAGCTCACCTAAAATATAGTTTAGTAAACCGCCTAACAGTAGCGTCGCAAAGAATAATATGGCTATGGCCGCAGCATTTCTTAAAAGGGGTTCAGAAATGGTTGTTAGGAAGGAAGCTAAATATTGGTAAAATAAGCTAGAGATGATAAAGGCGCCAGCCCATACCGCTAATGACATTGCTTCTTTTACAAAGCCGCGTATTAAACCGATGATGGTAGACAATGCAATGATGCCAATAATGGCGTAATCAACCCAGATCATAAGAACCAATTAGTCGCTAATTTGGGGCGCATTCTATACCCAAACATCGTTAGTATGCAAGTTTAAACGGGAGATTACTGGGTTGTAGTTAATACAAAAAATTAACATTATAGAATGGGTATTGTGAGATAAAGATAATGATAAAAACAAATATAAATAAATAAAGAAAGGCTTGTGATACAAGCCTTTTTATAATTATTTCGTTACTGTGTATTGCGTAACTTTACCATTTAATTTAGTAAGCACTTTCAGCTGAGGAAGCTGCTTTTGTAATTCATTTTTATCAAGCGAAGGACCAACAAACACCTTAGTTAACGTCCCATTTGGGGTTTTAATCGGTTTAGTAAACGTTTTAAACCCTTTAACTTTTAATTTAGCCTGTAATGCTTTTACATTTGCAGCATGTGAAAAACTACCTAATTGAATAACGTAAGCCATACTTGTTAGGTTTTCATCACTTTTACGGGGCGCAATAGGTTTTGGTTTAGCTTTGGGTTTAATAGTCGCTTCAACAACTTTCTCCTCTACAGCGTAGTCACTCTCATCCATCGCGCTTTGCTGCTCAAAAGCTTCATCGTCAGCTTGAATGTCTTCAATTTCATCTTGCTTTAGTGGCTCAGCATTAGCCATGTTTTCATCAATTGACTCTTGAAGATCGATTGTTTTGAACTCAGGGCGATCAGGAATCGCTTTAAAGCCTTCTTTATAATGCACTTTTTCGCCATCGAGTATATTAGGGATAAACACAATTGCTGCGATCACTACTATACTTGTTCCGACTAAGCGATTAATAAAACTTGAGTTCACCGACATCCTCTCTATTTTTTAAAGTAATTAATAGCGCCGGCCACTGTAAAAAATGAACCAAATACAATCAACATAGTATCACTTTGTTGTTTTGGTAAAATTACACTCAGTGCCTGTGCCACACTATCATAGCTATTGATAGTATTATGATGATGAGATATACCCTGCAGCGCATTTTGTAAATTGCTTGCAGTGTCGCCTCGCGGACCACTTAAGCTCGCTAATGACCACTCATCGACCAAGTGACATACTTCTTTAAGTACACCCACTTTATCTTTATCAGCAAGCATAGCGGCTAATGCATGAATTTTAAAGCCTTTATCTTTAAAGCTTGATAACTTATTGGCTAAATAACGCGCCGACTCAGGGTTATGTGCTACATCGGTAAAGACTAAAGGCTCAGCGCTTAACTGCTGAAACCGCCCTTCTACCACTAAGTTAGCGAGGCAACTTCGTATGACTTGCTCACTAGGTAATAAGCTTAAAACACTTAGCGCAGTTAACGCCGTTGCTGCATTTTGACACGGTATTGCTGGCTTATCTATTTCAAGATTATGTTCTTTATATTGCCAATTAAAGCTCTCAGCATTTTCTTTGAAAATAAAGTCACTGCCCGACAACGTCATATTGGCATTAATTTCTTTGCCATAATCAGTCATTGTGTGAGGAATATTTAAATCCCCTATAATAGCAGGCGTGTTTTCACGAAAAATACCGGCTTTGTCATAAGCCACTAACTCTCGCGTATCACCTAGGTACTCTTTATGATCTAAATCGATAGTGGTGATCACACTTGCAAAGGGAGTTACTATATTTGTAGCATCAAAGCGCCCGCCTAGACCAACCTCTAGTAATACATAATCGACCTTACAGCGTTTAAAAATTGCCAACGCACCCAAAGTTCCATATTCAAAATAAGTCAGAGGAGTGCCTTTACGGCCTTGCTCAAGCTGGTGAAAAGCATCTATATGAAATTGGTCTGCCAGTTCTTCGCCATTAACTCGTACACGCTCGTTATAACGAATTAAATGAGGTGATGCGTAAGTACCCACGCTAAAACCTTGCGCTAGTAGTAGCGACTCTAAACAACGTGCAGTGGTGCCCTTACCGTTTGTACCGGCAATAAGAATAATTTTACTTGGAGTGTTTAAAAGGCCAATATTGTTGGCAACATTAGCAACTCGTTCTAAGCCCATTGCAATGTTAGCTGGGTGAACACTTTCTAAATAAAAAAGCCAATCATCAAGGCTTGATGATTGGCTAGGAATTGTTTTTGTCATAGCGTGTAATCAGTAAAGCTGAAATTTACGCTACTCTATGCTCTTGTTCCGTAGAAGGCAAGTTCATAAATTTAGCTAAAATGCGTGCAAGGGTATCGCGCATTTCACGGCGGTCAATAATCATGTCAATTGCACCATGTTCTAGCAAAAATTCACTACGCTGAAAACCTTCAGGTAATGTTTCGCGAACAGTCTGCTCAATAACACGAGGACCTGCAAAACCAATTAACGCTTTAGGTTCAGCAACGTTAATATCCCCCAGCATAGCAAGTGATGCAGATACACCACCCATTGTCGGGTCGGTCATTACTGAAATAAATGGAAGACCTTTTTCCGTCATTTTTGCAAGTGCAGCACTTGTTTTAGCCATTTGCATAAGCGACATAAGCGCTTCTTGCATACGTGCTCCGCCTGATGCAGAAAAACAAATAAGCGGCATGTTATGCTCTAAACATTGATCAACAGCATCAACAAAGCGAGCGCCAACAACAGAAGCCATTGAACCACCCATAAATGAGAACTCAAATGCTACCGCTGCCACTGGAATACCTTTTAATCGGCCTTTCATAGCTACAAGTGCATCTTTTTCACCACTTGCTTTTTGGGCTGCACTGATACGGTCAGAGTACTTTTTAGAATCTTTAAACTTAAGAATGTCTTTAGGCTCATGTTGTGTACCAAGCTCTTGACGATCACCTTCATCTAAAAAGTGCTCTAGGCGCTTACGGCCACTAACACGCATGTGATGGTCACACTTAGGACATACGTTTAATGACTTTTCTAATTCAGCTTTATATAAAATTGAATCACACGATGTACACTTAGCCCAAACACCTTCTGGGATTTCTTTACGACCTGATGATTTTGTCGTTTTAGGTAAGATTTTTTCTAGCCAACTCATTTGCAACTCTCTTAATACTGTTCTGTGTCGCGAGCCTGCTAATAGCAATTAGCAGACAAATTTTTTCAATTAAAACATGAATTACACTAACGCGGTATAAAAAACTGGTCTTAGTAGTTAAAAGTGCTCATAAAAAGTACTTATACCACATCTATATCAGGCAAAAATAAAGGGCCTAAAGGTGTTTGAGGAATATTAAATTGCTCAGGGTAGTCAACATCCACTAAATACAAACCAGCAGCCTTAGCGGTAGCACTGGCCTTTGCGCGTTCTTTACAATCAAGTAACTCTTTTATCCATATAGGTTGTTGTTTATGTAAACCAACATCCATTAAGCTGCCTGTGATATTACGTACCATGTGATGTAAAAATGCATTCGCTTTAATATCAATAATAACGTAAGTACCTTGGCGCTGTACCGACAGATGATGAATTGTTCTTGTCGGTGTATTCGCTTGGCAATGTATCGCTCTAAAAGAGGTGAAATCGTGTTTACCTATTAAGTACTGACACGCCTCTTGCATCTTTGTTTCATCAAGATGATGATGAAAATGCGTAACACCCTCGTTTAATACCGCACCTCGTAGGGGGGAGTTATAAATAACATAGCGATAACGACGAGCTGTAGCACTAAAACGGGCATGAAAGTCATCAGCAACCGGTTGGGCAAAGCGAATAGCAATATCTTTAGGCATTAAAGTATTCATACCTAGTGTAAATGCGACCATATCGCGATCGGCTTGCGTTTCAAAGTGTATTACTTGGCCTGTACCGTGCACACCAGCATCTGTACGCCCTGCACATATAACTTCAACAGGATGATTACAAATACGCGACAACGCTCTTTCTACTTCTTGCTGTACGCTATTTACATGTGATTGACGCTGCCAACCACTATAACGTGCGCCGTTGTATTCAACTCCAAGTGCTACTCGCATAATTACCGTTTTACCTACTGTGCTAATGAACGAGGCATTTTATGCTATCTAACGATGCAATAAAAGGAGACCTGTCGTAATCAAACCAATACACATAAAAAAACCCGTATTTAGCTAAGCTAGATACGGGTTCTTATAAACATTTTAATTATTTTAGTTTAGCTTTTAAGCTAAGTGCTTCCTCTTGAACTTCTTCAGGACCTTTGTTAATAACATCCTCAATGACTTTAAGCGCAGAATCAAAATCATCAATTTCAATATAAGCACGCGCTAAATCAAGTTTAGCTGAGTAGCCACCACTTTCAGCATCAACATCCGTTGGGTTATCACCTGCAAGTAATGCATCAAACTCACTCAAACCGACATCCATATTAACGTCGGTGTAAGGTTCGTGTTCAAGTTCAGCGTCGTCACTTTCTTCTAATAATGAATCAATATCTACAAATTCATCATTATCAAGTTGCTCAACATCACTACTTTCAACAAGTGACTCTTTTGTAGTTAATGAATCATCTGTCTCTAAGTCTTCTTTTAGCAAGCTGTCAAAGTCAACATCAAATTCACTGCTGTCATCAACACTTAAGTCTTCAGGCTCTGCTAACTCACTAAGTAATGAATCAAAATCAGTTTGCGTCAAATTCGACATAAACTCTTCATCAAGTTCGTCGTCAGAGCTAATATCAGTGCCACCCACTTCATCTAAGCTTGTTAACTGTGCTTCGCGCTCTGCATTTGTTTGCTCTTGCGATTCGTCTGATAACTCATCAGTTAGCGCTTGCTCTAAACTATCTTCGTCAAATTCAGAAAAATCATTTTCAATTAAAATCTCATCATCAAAATCATCTTCTAAACTATCTAAATCAGTATCTGCCATAAGTGCGTTTGCTAAATCTTGTTCAGCCTGGCTGGAAGCGACTCCCGGTGCCTCACCATCTAAATCATCCCCTTGTAATTCTTCAGGGGTAAATGGCAACTCACTTTCTAATGTTTCTTGAACTTCATCAAGGTTAAGAGGTTTGATGTTATCTTCAATACTTGGTGGTTCAACAGAATCAACCTCATCATTAATTTTTTGAAGTAAATCATCATCAAGCGACTCATCTTCAATCTCAGTTTCTAATTCAGAGAAGTCATTATCAATTAATAGTTCATCATCAAAATCATCTTCTAAACTATCTAAATCACCATCTGCCATAAGCGCATTTGCGAGATCTTTCTCTGTTTGACTAAGTGCTACTGCATTTTCATCATCTAATGCTTCTTCTTTGGGTTCTTGCGACTCAAACGAGGGCTCACTCTCTAATAATGGTTGAGCGTCGTCTAATTCGAGTTCAGGATATTCATCCAACTCTTCACTTGGCGTTACAAGCTCGCTATCAAGCTGCTCTTCAATTTCAGTAAGATCTGAATCATCGTCGCCCGCTAGCGGATCGTCACCAAGGTCTACTTCTATTTCTTCAAGATCATCATCAAGCTCGTCTAAAGACCAATCAGGTGTTTCTAAATAGTCATCATCTGTAGTTTGCTGTAGCTCATTTAAAAGCTCATCAACGCTCTTTAAAGTATCATCTGTATATTCTTCAAGTGCATCTTCAGGATCAAGAAGCGACTCTGATGTGTCTGAAAAATCATCAACCGTTACATCTATAAGTTCTGGCTCTTCTTCAAGCTCTGGCTCTTGTGCAAGTTCTGGTTCTTCTTCAAGCTTAGGCTCTTCTGCAAGCTCTGGCTCTTCTTCAAGCTCTGGCTCTTCTTCAAG
>NZ_JADYXJ010000010.1:0-132908 GCF_015864365.1 Pseudoalteromonas sp. SWXJ133 | reverse complement strand
GGCTCTTCTTCAAGCTCTGGCTCTTCTTCAAGCTCTGGCTCTTCTTCAAGCTCTGGCTCTTCTTCAAGCTCTGGCTCTTCTTCAAGCTCTGGCTCTTCTTCAAGCTCTGGCTCTTCTTCAAGTTCAGGCTCTTCTTCAAGCTCTGGCTCTTCTTCAAGTTCAGGCTCTTCTTCAAGCTCTGGCTCTTCTTCAAGCTCTGGCTCTTCTTCAAGCTCTGGCTCTTCTTCAAGCTCTGGCTCTTTTTCAAGCTCTGGCTCTTCTGCAAGTTTAGGCTCTTCTTCAAGCTCTGGCTCTTCTTCAAGCTCTGGCTCTTCTTCAAGCTCTGGCTCTTCTTCAAGCTCTGGCTCTTTTTCAAGCTCTGGCTCTTCTGCAAGTTTAGGCTCTTCTTCAAGCTCTGGCTCTTCATTTAATGATGAAGCAAGCGACTCAATATCATCAACATTTAATTCTCCTTGAGCATCTGCCAAATCCTCAACTGAGTCTGCCAATGCATTATCAATTTCTGAATCTCTTACATCTGAAATTTTTAATTCATCATCAATTAGGTTATCTATGGCGTCTAAATTAAAGTCGTCACTTTCCTCAACTAAAGAGTCACTTGCAGTATCAACCGCTGCCTCACCAATTAAGCTATCTATGTCGTCTAAATCAAAGTCGTCACTTTCCTCAACTAATGAATCATTTGCAGTATCAACTGCTGCCTCATCAATTAGGTTATCTATGTCGTCTAAATCAAAGTCATCACTTTCCTCAACTAATGAATCATTTGCAGTATCAACTGCTGCCTCATCAATTAAGCTATCTATGTCGTCTAAATCAAAGTCGTCGCTTTCCTCAACTAATGAATCATCTGCAGTATCAACCGCTGCTTCATCAATTAAGCTATCTATGTCGTCTAAATCAAAGTCGTCACTTTCCTCAACTAATGAATCATCTGCAGTATCAACCGCTGCCTCATCAATTAAGCTATCTATGTCGTCTAAATCAAAATCGTCGCTTTCCTCAGCTAATGAATCATCTGCAGTGTCAACCGCTGCTTCATCAATTAAGCTATCTATGTCATCTAAATCAAAATCGTCGCTTTCTTCTAGAAGTTCATCTTCGTCGAGTAACTCTGCATCAATTGAGTTATCTACCACATCACTTTTTGGGTCATTTGCTTCATCAATTAAGCTATCTATATCGTCTAAATCAAAGTCGTCGCTTGTATCAAGTCCAGCTGAAGTGTTATTTGAGGTATCTAATTCTGTTGATGTTTGATCTAATAATTCATCTATATCAAAATTATCATCATCTGCAAGCTCCTCACTTAAAGCCGCCATTTCATCATGAGACTCTAAGCTATCATCCTCTAAAGCTTCGCTTGTTTGCGGTGCATCAAACTCAGGTAGACTATCGTCTTCATCAAACAAGCTATCTAAATCGTCATTAGTTAGAATTTCATCATTGTTTATTGAGTCATCAGATAAATCTAAATCTATATCTTCAGCGTTTTCATCTGAAGGTTGATCAAACCCTTGCTGCATAAAAATATCGAGCTCATCATTGTCATCGGAATTTTCATCATCAAAAACAATGTCATCACTTAGCAGGCTTTCAAGCTCATCCTGATCGAGTAAATTTTCACCATCAGAAAAATCATCGTTTAAATCATCGTTTAAATCATCATCAGGCAAAATATCATTTTCGAGACTATCATCAAGTTGAACACTCAAGTCATCTAAGGGATCGGGCACAATTGGATCATCATTTAAGCTTGAATCTAAATCGTCATCTCCAGTGTAAGTTGGGGTTTGCGGCGAAAATTCATCATCGTTTTGAGGCTTTTCTTGATTACTTGCTCGTTTGCGTAAAAACATAATAATTGCGAAAATAATCAGTAGTCCAGGAATAAACATTAATAAACCTAGCGCTATGGGATTTGAAAATAATGAGCTTAAATCAAACGACTCTTTTGGTATTATCTCTTGTTTTTTTTGCTGAGCAATAATCTCGTTTTGTTTAGCAATGAGTTCTTTTAACTGATTTTGAATTTCACTATCTTGTCCTAACTGTAAACGTAAGTTTTCGAGATCTTTTGAAATTCCTGATAATTGTTTTTTAAGATTATTATTTTCGACTAAAATTTCTTCAACACTACTTACAGAATTTTTAAATTGTTGTTGTAACTCAACCAGCTTAGTACCTTGCTCTGCTTTTATTTCATTTAATTCTTTCTGTATCTCTTTTTTAGCATCATCTACGTCGACTTTACGTGCTTGAGTTACTTTTGTTTGTGCTGAGGTAATTTCGCTTTGCGCAAGCGTGCCATTTTTTTTCTTTTCCCATAATGCATCATCTTGCTCAGAACGTTGCTTTGCTAGCTGCGTATTTACACCTTTTATTTCGGCTAGGGTAGGGATTTTTAAATAGGCACCATTTTGAATATGGTTAATGTTTTGTTCTAAGAATGAGCCGGGATTTTTGTTATACAAAGCCTGCATAACTTGATAAATGCTAACGGAGTTATCTGGGCGCACTTTAGCCGCTATACGCCAAAGTGTGTCTGTTGGTTTAATTGGCCCAATAGATCGCCCTTGCGCACCATAGTCAACGCCTTTAGGCCCCTTTAATTGGGTACTGTCTTGAGAGTAAACTGGCGTTACTATCAATGCAGACGCTAATATAATAAGTGTAACTAAACCGCGCATGCTGATCCTTTAATATTTAAATATTAACAAAACACTTAAAGCTTAAGTGCATAAATATTGTTGATTATTGCTGTTATCAGCCAAATGACTGACTCGCATTTATTATTACAATCTATTTTTATTGCAAGCTCTATTCCAATTACAAACTATAAACCAGTTAAGGCTTAATATCCATCGCAACACCTTGAAAATAAATGCCTTAAAACATCTTTATAAATATTAATTTATTGAGTGTTATCAATCAGTTTTTATACTTTTAAAAATAAACGGCAAAAAATTGACAAGCTCTATAAACAAAAAGCGGCAAACAAATAATGTTTACCGCTTCTAAAGTGTGTTCAGCGCTATTAACTATTACATGTAATTAGCAATAAGCTCTTCTGCAATTTGAATACTGTTAGTTGCAGCACCTTTGCGAGTGTTATCACTTACAACCCACATGTTTAATCCATGAGGATGAGAAATATCAGCACGTAATCGGCCTATATAAACAGTATCGTTACCACTAGCGTCAGACACTGCTGTAGGGTAATCACCTTCATCATCAATTAGCTCGACACCAGGCGCGTCTTTTAAAAGTTGCTTAACGTGTTCAAAGTCATAAGGCATGCGCGTTTCAATATTAATTGATTCTGAGTGACCAAAAAACACGGGAACACGTACACATGTAGGATTTACTGCAATAGTGGTATCACCCAAAATTTTATGAGTTTCATTTACCATTTTCATTTCTTCGCGTGTATAGCCATTATCCTCAAAGCTATCAATTTGAGGAATAACGTTAAATGCAATTTGCTTTGGAAATACTTTATTATCCATAGGGCGTGCATTCATCAAATTAGCTGTCTGCTTTGCAAGTTCATCAACCGCTTCTTTACCTGCGCCCGATACAGCTTGGTAAGTAGATACGTTGATACGGTCTATTCCGTAAGCATCATAAATTGGTTTAAGTGCTAGCATCATCTGAATAGTTGAACAGTTAGGGTTAGCAATAATATTACGATTCCTAAAATCAGCTAGGCTTGAAGCATTAACTTCTGGAACCACTAGTGGGATTTCAAAATCATTTCTAAAGTGCGATGTATTATCGATTACAATACAGCCGGCATCAGCAGCAATAGGAGCATATTTTTCAGATACACTACCACCAGCAGAAAACAAACCTATATGCGCTTGGCTAAAATCAAAGCCTTCAACGTCAAGTACTTCAATGGTCTCACCACGAAACTTTATGTCTTCACCTGCGCTGCGGCTGCTCGCAAGTAAAAAAAGCTGATCTACAGGAAACTTACGATCTGCTAGCGTTTCAATGATTTGACGGCCTACTAAACCAGTAGCGCCAAGTACGGCAACGTTATATTTTTGCGACATATTTCTTCCTCTATAAACGACATTAAAACAACATCGTTAGTTAAATAATTATTTAGCTATGCTAAAGCCAAGTTGGCTAAGTGCTGCTAGTTGTGGGCTATCACCTTGTAGGAATAAGGTGCTAAATTCTCGCCTTACCGGATAGTTTTTACGTAAACTATCAAAGCCCTCACCTTCTAAATGACGAAGTAAAATTCCGTCATCGCGGCGTACGTCATAAATTAAATGCACCAAACGGGCAATATCTTGCTCGCTTAGGCTTTGCGTAACAGTTGCATTTGTAATAGCAGGTATTGGTAAAAAATCATCCAACGATTTACTCACCTCTACACCTTTTAGGTCACACAATTTTTGATACAACATTTGTGTACCTCGTGCTTTCCCCTCAAGTGTATGCCCTGCGATATGCACACTGGCATAACGCACATGCTCTAGTAATTCAGTTAGAATATTGGGCTCTTTTTCCCATACATCAAGTACTATATCTAAATCAGCCCCAGCTTCCATTACCTCAAGCAATGCTTGATTATCAATTACGTCGCCTCGGCTTGCATTAATTAGCGTGAGTCCTGGCTTAAGTGCTTGTAATCGCTCTTTATTCATCATGTGCAGCGTTTTGTGCTCGCCACTTTTAATAAGTGGAACATGAAAAGTAACAACATCTGATTGCGCTAATAACTCATCAAGCGCTACATGCTCTTGTAGTAAGCCCTGTTCGTGCTTAATTGGATCGCATAACAGTACGTCGACATTTAATGCTTTTAATTTTTGCGACAAACACGTGCCAATGTTACCCATTCCTACAATACCAATTGTTTGACCACACAATGGGCGCGCATTTTCTTGGCTTAATGCAAATAAACTACTAATTACATATTCAGCTACAGCAACTGCATTACAACCAGGAGCACTGGTAAAAGCAATATTTCTATCATGCAGTAATTGCGTATCAATATGGTCAATGCCAATTGTGGCAGTCCCCACAAAGCTCAGCTTGTTAGCTTGTGCCAATAGTTCATGATTAACATTAGTCACTGAACGAGTAAGGAGTACATCTACATTTATTAATTGTTCAGGCGTTAATTTACGACCATCAAAACGCTCGACCTCACCAAAGTCTGCAAAGTACTGCTCAACTAAAGGCATATTTTGATCGGCAAGAATTTTCATCACTGAGTCCGTTTGGCAATTAAGTGGCGCCATTGTAACGAACAACCAAGCCTTTACACAAACTAAAAAGGCGTATTTTAGCTGATACAAATACTTAAAAATGGTTATGTTGATTGTTTTAAATCAGCAATTTAAATTAGGGATTTAAATTATGTGGATAATAATTTTACTATTGAATATATAAAGGCCGAATCACAGCATGATTCGGCCTTTGTTATGAAAAATAAACTTCAATTACATTGAATTTTATTTAGTTGATTTTAGTTTATAGCTCAAAATCTTTTTTGAATTTCAAACCAAATTCACTGCGGTCATTACTGCGCATTACACCAACAAAACCTGATTGTTGTAGGCGACCAACATCGTAAACTTCGTTTAGAACGTTTTCACCATACAGTGTAACTTCCATATCGCCATATGGATTAGTGTACGAAATATTAAAACCAACTAGTTCACGAGAATCAATGGTCTCACTTTGGTTGTAAACTGATTGACCTTGCATTTCACTGCGATACGAATAATTAGCATTAAACGCAAGTGTTGCGCCACTCTCTAAATCCATAAAGTAAGAAGGTGCAACCATGACAGTCCAGCGTGGTGTAAGTGCTGGTGAATCGCCTTTACCTATGCCTTGTACGCCCTCAGCCACTTCTGTTATTTCAGAATCTAAATAACCAACTGCACTACGAATAGTAAAGTCATCGGTAATAGCAACTGTTGTTTCAAGCTCAATACCTTGCGCTTTAGATTGACCCGCATTTTCTACAATTGTTACAAAGCCACCACCCGCTGTTGGATCTGAAAACGGTAATGCTAAATCGGTGTAATCAGTCACAAATACCGCAAGCATCATAGATACATTTTCGTGTACTTGGCCTTTTAAGCCCATTTCGTAGTTAATCGCTTTTGTTTCGTCAAACGATACAAATTGATCTGGTCCACCAAACGGACGCGGTGGAAAACCACCTGTTTGATAGCCTTTTTGAATCTGGCCATAAACATTCATATTATTGCTAAGCTGATAAGATGCATTTACATCCCACGTAACCGCATCAAAATCTGCACTTACATATTTACGAGTTGGAAATGATGGGAATATAGCATTTGCATCTTTTTCATCTTTTGAATAACGAAGGCCACCACCAACCGTTAAATCGTCAGTTAAATCGTAGCTGGCATTTATATATGCTGCATACGAATTAGTTTCTTGGTTAATTTCAAATTCGCCGTAACCGCCAAATGATTCTGTTACACCATCATTCAACAAGCCATTAGGTGTATTAAATGGGCTAAATACAAACGGGCCTGAACGTGTAAAGCCATCTTCATTAAAAAAGTAAAGACCAGATACAAAGTCCATATTATCGAATGTTGCATTTAGCTGAACTTCAAATGAGTACTGATCAGCACCGCCCTCCTCTGGAAACTCAGACAAGTTTAAAGGTGATGCATCATCATCTAGGCCACCTTCATACTCAGATGTACGGTAGCTTGAGATAAACTTAGTAGTATAAGTATCGTTAATTGCCCAATCGGCTAAAAACGATGTACCCCAACCTGAGTAAGAGGTAGATTCAATACCAGCAACAGTTGTGCCTAAATCATCAGGGTCTGATGGAATTAAATCTTGAGTCAATAATGGGAAGTCGCCATTATTAACATCATTTGAGTCTAGTGGGTCTGTCAATTCAATTGTATAAGGCGATTGGCCTGACTCGTTATCAACCCCATCTAAAGAAAAAATGAATGCTAAGTCGGTATTTGCTTGCCATTTAAGTGCAACACGGCCGCTAAACTCCTCTTCTTCACCAATTTCTTTTTCTGGGTTTGCTAAATTAACAGCTTCGCCCACACCATCACGTGTTTTGTAAGATGCACTTGCAGACATACTTACATCATCTGTCAGTGAGTTATTAAAATAAACATCGCCAGCAATACGTCCACGACTCCCCAGCTTAGCTGTAGTAGTAACAATACCTTCATCACCAGGTTGCTTTGTAATTACATTTACAGCGCCACCTAATGTATTACGGCCATATAAAGTACCTTGTGGGCCACGAAGCACTTCAACACGCTCAACATTAGGTAATGATAAGTTAGAACCCATTTGACGACCTAAGTACACACCATCAAGATACACACCCACACCCGGATCGGTAGTTATTATGTGATCTTGCAAACCTATACCGCGGATAAATACAGACGCATGCGCAGAATTGCCCACGCCATAGCGGGTAATATTTAAATTTGGAACATATTTACCAATATCTTCTAGGTTACTCATATTGGCTTTATCAATTAGGTTAGCGCCAATTGAAGTGATAGCGGTTGGAGATTCAAACAAGCTCTCTGTACGTTTACGGGCTGTGACTTCTATCTTTTCAAATACGTCTTGTTTAGCTGTTGTTTTAGTTTCTTCGGCGTTTACAGTGGTAGTGAGTGCAGCAAAAATTGCTAGACTTAACTGTGAGAGGTTACGTAATTTCAAAATATTCTCCAAAGGATACCGTGTGATTTAGTTATGCATTTATACTTGAGAGTATAAATTTCAGGCATAAAAAAAGATGCGTAATGCATCTTTCCTCTGGATGGGTATTATATGACAATTTTGTGAATAAATGTATAAATAATTTAATTAAATGCATTAAAGGTAAAATATTTAATGACCTCTAGTTTCTAATAGATTTACTCCAATAAGAAGCAATTCCCTTTGTCGTTAACCTTTTGTATTCAAGTAAAAAAAATAAAAACTTAATTTAGCACTCTATATAAACAAGTCATTTATAGACCTATTAAAAGAAAAAAACACATATACCTATTATTGAAATTAACTAAAAATAAGAATATAGTACCAAAATGTAGTCTATGGATAGAATATTATGAATATTTCAAGTACAACAAACGAACATATCCAGTGTTTTAATAACCCAAATTATACCTCACTTTTTTGTGTTGCTGCTCACTTCAACATCCTACTTGTTAATTACCAAGCCTTAAACGTTATTACTAACTATGAACTTATTAATCAATTTATGCTGAGTAATGGTCATCAAGGACTCGTGATTTTTGACGTTCCTAAAGATGGTGATGTACTGGCATTAAAAGAGTGGCCCAATTTAAAAGGATTGTTTTATGAAGGCACTGACGAGGTGCTTTTTCAACAAGGATTAGAAGCAATTGAACAAGGCAAACTGTGGTTTCCACGTGCAGTAACCGATGGCTGGATGAGACAAATGCTAGCGAACGAGCAGCAAACTACACTGCAATCAAATAACTTGACATGCAAGGAAATGAAGGTATTAAACTTATTATTTTCTGGTTTGCATTCAAGTGCAATTGCAGACACCCTATTTATCAGTGAGGCTACTGTTCGCGTCCATTTACATAAAGTGTATCAAAAGATTGCTGTGAAAAATAAACAACAAGCATTACTTTGGTGCCAAAAAAACTTAAATAAGGTTAATAATTAAGCGGACTTATTTGAAACCTTATCGTATCAGAATACTCGCCGGCAGCTTGCCTTTCAAAATCATTTAGTTGAATTTTCAAAGGTAACAAATAAACGGTTTGTCCTGAATATATAAATTTATGTTTTGATAAATTATTTAGTTCAAGCCATCTTCCAGCCAGATCTAGACTGTAATTAATTGCATATTTATCTCTATAGAGACTGTGTATTAATTTACCATTATTATCTGAACTTACAGATAATTGAATATCTGAATTAGTAACAACTTGTAAACTAGGTAACATAGTGTATTCCTTACCCGGTATTAGCTCTCCCAAATTAATAGTATTTGAAAATGTATTATACCCAAGTACAGAAAGACTTGTTCTAGGCACAATATTTTCTTGAATGCTATATTCTCGTTCATCTAACAACTTGCTCCCCTGATCGTATAATTTCATTTGGAGTCTATCTGTATAGACACCAGCTTTAATCGGCGTTCCTGATGGTATTAGTAATGACAATATCGTCGAAGAATTAGTAAAGCTCAACTTTAAAGTTGATGTGCTAACTAACTGACTCTGTATACTTTGCATTTGGTACGGAACACTTTGAAATTGCCCTTTTAACTGAGCTTGGTTCTCACTTGTAATCAAGAGCTGTAATTGACAACTCTCATCATTAATAACGCTTATACGTAGCTCTTTCTTAGAGTCTACTTGCTGTAAGGCATGGTAGCTTTCAAAATCATCATAAATATGTTCAACCTTATCGAACCTAGCAGCACATTGCGCATGAATTAAAGGCGTAAAAATAAATAGTGCTAAACCACCCAATAATAAACTTACTTTTTTATTGTACATAAATAGCTCCTTTGCGCTGTAATTGTTCACCTTCAGATACTTCAATCGTAAAATGTGACTTTTCTGCATTCTTAAGTGTAATTTCATAATTACAGGCGGTTAAACCTGTTAATGCAAATCGTCCTTTTTTATTCGTAAAAAATGTATGCTCTTTCTTACTACTATTATCTAAACAAATAGCCGTTCCAACCTGTAAAGATAGTGGCTTTTTTTGTTGGTCGTACAGCGTTGCAATGACTGATATGTTAGCGGCAGTCCCTATTGTAATTGCATGACCCGTTCGATAAGGTGAATAAAGAGTAATAATACCAGAACCTATATCATACCCTGGCGCTAAGTTATCAATATCGACTGCAACGTTGGTTGAGGCGTATGAACTTATATCGTTCAATAAAATAGTCTCGAAGTCTTCATTATCTGCCCTATATTCATCTTCATATTGCCCCAATATAACTTTTTTTCCTTTAAGGCTAGAGTGAGGTTTTACTAAAGCGAAGCTATCGTATATGGGTTTCCCAACAGCCCAACTCTTATCTGCAAATGCTATACTTGATGCCAAACTTAATCGGCTCTGATGGTAAGCTGAGTCCTCATTAAATTGCTCGTAAAAACTCCCATGATCAAAGTTCATAACAAAACGATTCGCGTTATATTGAGTATTTAAATCAAAAACAGCTTCATTTTGATCATTTTTTTCAAGCCCAGCTCTTATGTTCAAAGCTCCAACATAGCGCTGATTACTATCTTGAGAGAATTCTAAACGTGTTTTGTCACGCCTAGATTGATGAGATAATTTAGCCCGTCGAGTATTAGAAAACTTATAAGTGACAGACAACCTTACATCCCATTGACTTTCTTCAGCGAGACCCTCCCACTGCCCACCTAAACTATATCTCCATTGGCTATTATCGATCTCACCAGAAAGACTAACCCCAATTGATTTATCAAATTGAGCTTCATCATATGACCTTGATAAGCTTGTAAAAAAAGATGTTTGCGTATTATCGCCCCAAAAAAAACTATAATTAGCCTGAATATAATGCTCCCTTAAGCGAGAACTAGATTGAGAATCAGGCCGATAACCAAGGCCTGTAAAATATCTTGACGAGTATTCATAACCCACCGTAATGTCAGTGTTATTATCACTATGATTTCTATAGTTACTATAAACAATGCGATAAGCATGGCCTGTTTTTTCATTGAAACTTATCGCATTTTCAAACGCAATCTGTCCAATTTTAGCTGCATAAATATTTTTAAAACCAACCTGCTGAGAATACTCATCACCCTGTACTGCCGCACCCGCTGTCCAGCTAGGTGTAATGCCATAATCAAGATAAAAGCTGGCTAGTGGCTCGTCGTAATCATAATCTAGCTCACTACCTAAGCGTGAAGGAACGCCTAAATGAAACTCATATTCAAGTTGCCCTTGAGCAAAAAGATCTAAACCTGTCGTTACGTCAAAATCAACAAAACGCACAACTCCTGCTATATCAGTGATCCTCAAAGTAATATTGTTGCTTCCTTCATTAAGGGGAATATCATCAAGAGAATATATACCTGCGGCTAAATTAAGTTTTTGTACTATCCGCTCGCCAACTAACACCTCTACAGAAGATGGACTCTCTAAGGTAAAGCTACGAGAAGCACTGGGTCTGATAGGTCTGTCAGAAACTAGCGAAAAATCATGTGAAAGCGACAAACCTAGTACCCGTGCTGTTGATTGAAAATAACTACCTGAACTATAATTATCACCGACTGATATACGTAACCCACTAAGTGGTAGGTCATGTATTATACGAGTACCTAAGCGCCTAATATTTGATGAAGTAGGAGTTACTTCAGATAAATACTCCACTTCGTTTTCTAAAACCCACCCTTCCCAGCTCACTACCATTTCAGAACGAATAGCTAAGAGCTCATCTGTTGTGTCCTCGCCTTTATCTTGCTGATAAAAATAACTTGAATAAGCATTAACAAATCCACTTAGCTTAGCGGGTTCCGATGCTGTTAAATTCCTTGAATCAGATTTTAAACTTAGCTGTTGAGGGCGAGTCAGTGTAAGAGGTACTGATATTTCTAAGCTAAAATCACTCATATCGAATGAAATATTATATCCAAATGACTCTAATGCTTTTGTATCAATAACATTCTTATTAACTTTAAACTCTAAAGAATCAAAATCTTCTGAAAATAAAAGTCGTTCGAATGAAACTTTAATTTCACTCCATTTAAGTGATAAATTATCATTTGGGTCAACTGCAAGAGTTAATTTACCAATAGCATTTTTATTCAGTTCTGCTTCAACGCTGAGTTCGATAGTTCTTTTAGACGGGTTAATTTTTGAATAACATAATTGAGTAAAGCTCAATAAAAATATGCATAATAAAACTCGCATAACTAGCGAGCCAGCACTAAACGTAGATGATTTAAACTTCCTTCCTGTAAAGATTGTGGCATAGGGACTTTTATGACACTGGTGCTATTAGGAGCAAAAAAAACATCGTATCCATTTGCTTTTAATTGATCTTTTAAAATTCGATCGCTTAGGGTTTTATTTTTAGTAATTTTTATTTCATAATCACTTAATCGTCCAGCCCCTTTTCCTTTATTTAATACTTCAGTGACAATAAAACCATCCTCAACATGAGGTTCTTTTATAGTCAGTTTAGGAACTAATCGAGGTTGATCCAAATGAACAATTAAATTTACGTTTAAAAGCATCGTAAGTTGTGAATGCTTATTTATAGACTTATTTACAATGGGCTGCTCAATCAAACTAACTTGATAGCTCTTATCTGTACTAGGAAGTTTTTTATCTAACCATCTAAATTGCAACTGTTGGCTTTGCCCTGGTTGTAAAAATAGCGATGGAGGAAAAACCCACAATGGTGAGTCATCTAAAGAAATTAATTTAGGCGTGCCTTGAGAAAAGTCAATTTCGTAAATTTGGATATCAAAAGCAATGTCTCTTGGTAATTGATTATAAACCAAGCTAGAAGCGTTACTCGAACGACTATCAGGAGAGAAAGTAACCACCATAGGCGTTACTTCTACAGCAAAACCAGGTGCAATTACAATTATATATATAAAAAAGTAACTGCATATCCGCAGCATTAAAAAATGACCTCTAGATCACTGCTTGATGCATTAAATCTTGATGGGATTTTTATTGAAACCTCACGGCTAGATTTTGGTAATAAAATTTTTCCAGTCAATACTTTACTCAATTCAGCCCCTTCTAATAATAGCTCTTGATCATCGCCTTTAATAAGCCACTGTGCCTGCGATAAGCGAATATATTTATTACCTGTATTTTCCAGAAGCACATTCCATGTTTCTGTATCTACTTGGCGTTTATTTTTAATTAATAATTTTGCCTCAGCACCCTTAGGCACCACATTAAACAAAGTTCTAAAGCTAACTGACATACCAACGCCTGATTGCCCCGCTTTCTCTAAATCAACAGATACCTGATCAATGGCTATACGGTACGCTTTCGAATTTTCTAATATTGGTTCCCCAATATATCGAACAATTACCGATTGACTTTTTCCGGACGGAATAATCGTAGTCATAGGAATAATTAAAAAATCATCTTCGTTCGCGTTTAATGTTTCATCACCCTTGGGATCTATTAACAAATCGAAAGCAGATATCTCAATAGTTAAAGGACTATCGGAAGGGTTTGATATGCGAATGGTTTGCTGTGACTGGCTACCTGATGATTCAAGCTCTGCGACCATTGGTTTAACTTGAAAAGCTTCTGTAGAATATGAAATTAATAACACTGTAATTAGAAATATATAACGCATATAAAGTCCCTCTTAATAAATTAAAAGGCAGTAGCTACTGCCTTTTATATACTAATTAGTTAGCTGTAATTGCCAACATAAGCGTATCTGCGTAAGTACCTGCATAAACGGGTGCTTGTGTTACAGTTAGTAAAATATTTCCAGCAACACCACCTGCTGCCAGCGTTGGCGAACCAGGCTGACTTTGCGACTCAGATTTATCATTTTGGCCATTCTCAGCTGAAAGCGTAAAATCAAATGTCCCTGCCGTTAACTTGGCAGTGTAGCCCACACCACGATCTTCATGGTCAGCATTTTGCAAGTGCCCTTCAGATGTCGTTAATGACATTGTTGCACCATCAACATCATTACACTGCAAATCAAAGCCTACATTTTTAGTTGCACCATTTGATAATGTTTGAAAGAATTGTGTAGTGTTAATGTTGCTCACTCCACAAACCGATGACACTGCACCACCTACATTTAGATTTTCAGCAAATGCTGCGCCAGATGTTAGAGTTGCGATTGCTGATAACACGATTAACTTTTTCATTTTAATATTCCTTATCCATGTGACATATTTGTTTATATTTAATAGTTAGTGTTTTACCAAACTCCACCAGATACAACCGATGGTGTCATTTCTATGCGAAGCACATCCTGGTAACTTCCGGCATAAATTAAAGGCTCATCTAGTTTTAACTGTAATTTAGCTATGCTGTTAAATAAAATCTTATCAACATCAAAATTGTACATAGATTTGAGCTCAAGTGCCGTTGCAGAAACGTCGCTTGAAACCCCCTCTATTGACCAATTAAGGTTATAAGCATTTATTTGAGTACTTTGCTGATGGCGCAGGCCACCGTTTTCAGATTGCATTGATACTCGCATAGGTGAATTACAATTAATCACTAGCTTTGTACTCGCGAGGCCATCTGAAGAAAACTGAAGGTTGTTATTTTGAGTAGTAAAGCCGCACACTGGTGAAATATGACCTACCAGAGTTAAACTTACTTCATCGTTACTGAATGCATTCATTGCAAAGCAACATAATAAAAACCAAGTTAGCTTCTTCATCAGTCTCATTTCCCTTGAGTAACTCGCTAAGACAGCTAGATATTAAGCAAAATATAAAAATAATACAGTTGATATTTGTTTATAAAATAGTAACCATGCGTGAGCGCAAAAATTTGCGTGCCGGTGAACATATAAACGTTCGAGCTAAATACACAGCTTCAACCTCTCCCCTTTCCTCCAAAGCTGAGCCACAAGGCCTATCAATAAAGCGCTTAGTGTTTACAAACCAATTGCAAATAAGTAAACAAAAACAAACAACAATAAAATAAGCTAGATATATACAGTCATAATTATCTAAACATTCTTCAGTAGTATTTTATATGAATCTCTTTCAAATTTAACGCCACATATAATTTCAAAAAACACACTAATAAACAAAATATTTTACAAGTGTAAACATGCATCATTCTAATGTTGGAAATTTATTTTGATTAATACGCTAATTCCATTAGATAATTATTGATATCGACTCTATAATCTTCATGAAATCAACATATAAATAACAAATAGGAAATACATATGAAAAAGCTATCTGTAGCAATGGCTGTATGTGCGGCTTTGGCATCTAGCTATGCTAGCGCAGAAGTAAGAATTAATGGTTTTGCATCAATTGTCGGTGGTAAAAGTCTGGATAGTGACAGTACTTTGTACGGCTATGATGACGATATCTCTTTTAAAAATGAGAGTAAATTCGCTTTACAATTATCTGCAGACCTACATGAAAAGCTAACAGCTACGGCTCAAATTATTGCTCGTGGAGAGGATGACTTTGACGCTACATTCGAATGGGCATACGTTACTTATGAATACAGCGATGAACTGCAATTTAGCGCTGGTAAAATGCGTGTTCCTTTTTACAAGTATTCTGATTTCTTGGATGTAGGTTATGCTTATCGCTGGGTACGTCCGCCAAAATCAGTATACGGTATCCCATTTTCAACTTATGAAGGAGTTAGTGTAGTTTACAGCTCTCAATTGGGTGATTGGGATTCTACGCTTCAAGGCTTTTATGGTGCATTCGATGGTGATATTGACGTATTTGGAACAGAATTACCTGCTGAACTAAATAATTTAGGCGGTATAAACTGGAGTCTATCATACGACTGGTTCAGTGCGCGAGCTGCATACATTGTGGCCGACACTAGCATTTCATCAGAGGATCGTGGTCTAATTGGTCTCGTAGGTTTATTGTCAGATAGTGGCTTAACTAATACCGCGAATGACCTAATCACTGAAGAAGATAAAACGAGTTTCGTTGGCGTTGGTTTTTCTATTGATTATGAAAACTTTTTGTTTGATGCCGAATATACACAATTTGAGGTTGAAGACAGTATACTACCAAAACAGTCACAGTATTACGCATCAGTTGGTTACCGTATTGACAGTGTAATTGTCCATTTTACTTATGAAGACAATGATGACAAACATGATTCATCACGTTTTGACACGATTGAATCTGCACCAGGCTTAAATTCGGCTGTAAATGGTGCTCTTGAAGGTCTTCGTGCACAAAGTAACGTATACACAATTGGTGCACGTTATGATTTTCATCCTTCCGCTGCTTTCAAAATCGACTTTAGTCGTTTCGAAGATGACATAACTGATACAGAGACGGATGTTGTAGCTGTTGGTGTAGATCTTGTCTTTTAATTGGAGCTTATGATGAAAAAATTAATTTTAGTAAGTGCACTTTCATTGTGCTCGATTAATGCATTTGCAGACATTGCTGTGATTATTAATCCAAGCAATATTAATACTGTAGATACAGATACAATCAAAAAGATTTACTTAGGCAAAAGTAAGTCATTTAGCAATGGCGATAAAGTTAACCCAGTGGATCAAGACGGTACGTCTGTAGCTGATGAATTTAACGACAAAGTAGTCGGAAAATCGAGTAGTCAGTTAAATGCGTATTGGTCAAAACTAATATTTACAGGTAAAGGGACACCTCCTGAAAAGCTTGCATCTGACCAAGCTGTTATTGATTTTGTTGCTGCTAATAACGACGCTATTGGCTATATTGATAGCGCTAAAGTCAGTGATAAAGTAAAAGTAATTGCTACTTTTTAATCATTAAAAATTGGTATAAAACCACTACTGATTTAAAACTGAGCAGCTAAAGATATTTAGCTGCCCAGTTAACTAACTTTTAATTTCATTTATTCTGCTTTGAACGTCCTATATAAGCAGTTGAGTCCAGGTATCTCCCTCTAAAAGCTGTAATAGTAATTTAGCTCTTTTTACCTTGCAAAATTTCTCGCTTAATATTACGGTTTAAATACTTACTTACCTCTACTAATAATGGAGGATAACTTTTCCCCACTATTGATAGTTTGTTGAGAAATTTATTTTGGCGAAATAATGACTCAAATATAATAGTAGGCAATCTAGCCTTAGAAATTGAACTTATTAACAGAGCACAGATATCATAAAGGTAGAAGATAGTTGTGAAAGGATTTTTGCTTGAGAAAAAGGTGCTCGTTATACCTATTCGCTTAATTAAGTGATCTATTTTGAGGTAAAAAATCGTGTCTATAACAATACAAATATTTCGTTATTTATTTGTTCTATATCAGAGATTTTTAACGCAGTTAGCGTCAGATTTAATCACTCAAATTGGTTGAGTATTATTGCAGATTGGTATCAACTGATTTAATGCAGCGCTTAGTGTATTAATTGTTTCTTATTTAGGAAGGGGTTACACAGGTTGAAATTAAGAGGAATCAGGAAAGGCTACTCACTACCTAAACCCACGTTACTTTAACATAAAAAACTCTCGCAATGAGTATTACGAGAGTTCTGCTATATTGAATTGAATTAACTTAAAATTAGAAAGTAGCTATTACTCTTACGCTATCTGTAACATCAGCTGTCTCTAGATAACCGATAGCCTTTGGATTAGAGCTAATCTCTTTCAAAACTTCACCAACATCTTTAGCTTGTAAAGGAGGAGTTCTTCGTCCTGTAAAAATAAGTTTTGACCATACCGCATCTACTTGAGACGTGTTTCTTTGTAAAACAGTGTCATCAAATACAGTTCTAGCACCTTTTCCGGCTTCGAACAGCACTGGTACAGCTTCTGAACCATCACTAAACTGTCCTAGTTTACCCATGAAAATATTTTTCACTTGCCCTTCAGAAAGCTCAGTAGTGTTGTTTTTATTTACAACAACAGACAACGCTGCGTTGCTTGTACTCGTCATAATAGACGATAATATTAATAAGAATAAAATTGATTTAAAGATTCTCATGGATTATTCCTTTAAAAAATAATATCTAACGATACAGTTGATACAATAATGTTTTTACCAGTAGCTGAAAGTGTTTCGTTAGTAAGGTTTAAAAAACCTGAACCACCAGTCGCAAGGCCATCATTATTTAAAGGACGAAAGCTATCGAATTGCATTTTCAATGCCATTTTTTTGTAAAAATCCCAACGAAGACCCGCTGTAATTGTGTTTGAACGTGAACTTGAGTTTCTAACAACATATGTATCTAAGGGTTCGCTACCTAAACCAACAACCTGAGAATCAAGGCTAGCTTTTAAATCAGCATCAACATCTAGTTCAAAGTTTTCAGTTAAAGATTTAGCATATGAGTAGCCAACATAAGGCGTAAGTGAATCGAATCTATATCCAACCATGCCATAAGCAGCTATACCGTTCGATAAAGCAGAGTCTGCTTTTCTGTGTGCCCATTCAAATTGACCAAAGTAGCTGCCGTTATCGTATACTACAGCAAGGCTTGTAAGGTTAAATGGTCTGCGCTTACGTTGAATAATACTAAATACATCATCTGCATTTGGAACCACGTCTGAGCAAGCACCTACAGCACAATTATCACTTTGAGGATCTATAGAAAGTCCTAGTTGATAGTCTGTACTAACTAACATTCTCATATCACCTGGGACGTAATCACCTTCAGCGCTAATAGTTGAATGTTGAGCATTCATGTATCCAGCTCTGAAAGTCCATGAATCATACTGTACTGTACCAACTAAACCTGCCATGTGATGAAATTTAATATAACTTTTACCAGGGAAATATAGTTTATCAAATTTGCCAGCATAAGCTTGTATTTGGTACGACACATCGCCGTCACCAATAAAGTTACTATATATAGCATCAACACCATCGATATTATTGATTGTAGCTTGACTATATAAATCTATAACAGGTCTTACCCAAACGTTAGAATAGTTAACATTACGCGTGTCTGAACCTAAAAATACAGGTGATACAAATCGTCCTGCTCTTAAGCGAAGATTTGGATTATATTTGTAGCTAATATAAGCCCAATCTAATGATGGCTGGTAATTATTCTTGTAGTTACGACGTGATAGTAGTTGCACTACACCTGATAATTTATCTGATATTTGGTATTGACCCTGTATACCTAGCACGGTGTCATTGTCAAAACTCCAATGATCATCAGCACCGCTAGGTAGCGTATTGTTCTGAATAAATTCGATGTCTTGTTTATTCGTTTTTACTGCACTTAACGTAGCAAAACCAGATATTTTAAAGTCATCTGATGCTTGAGCAAAGTTAGATAATGATATTAAAGTTAAAGTTAAACAGATATAGATGTATTTCATTTTGACCCTTGATTTAGCTAGTTTGTATTTAGCAAGTTCCCTTGTAACTAAATAAAACCAATCCTTTTGTTTGATTCTCTACTTTTATTATAATCCATTTATACTTTTTTTGAAACAAATATTGAACTTATACCATTTCACTTGGTCCAATGGTTTCAAATTTTTAGTAGGTATACACAACATACTAAAGGAGGAAGTTTTTTTGGATAATTTAAATATATAAATATTCCATTTATGAAACTTTCAAAGCACAACCCTTTACTTCAATCAGCCGCCTCACAGAATCCAATTTATAGTCAGATGTACTAGGCGTGTTGATCTTTGTGGATTTACATTTGTTCAATCTAGGGGCGATTTAATCACTGCGCGAGATTTGTAACATAGTGGGCTCGGTAACAGCCCCGCGTTACCCTACTGTCTTACATCCATGTAAGAATAAGTAAAAATCGAGCAACAAAGAGTGAATCGTCCCCTTGGGAGAACCCAAAGGGCAGCGCATGTTTGGTTTTTATGCTGCGGTATCGCCTACTAATGGGGAGTAATAAACTTGAGAAAACTTAAGCTAACAATGGATGGCTTGAACTTTTATTAGCTATCGCTGCTCAGAAATAGATTAATCCGTAAGCTTATTAACAAGCTCGGTTTTGCATTATTACAAGAAGTTAATTACGCAATTAGAAGCGTTTTGACGAAAGGCCTTAAAGATATTAGGAACAGCGACCTTTTCCATCGAACATTAGGCACGATCGGAACCGTCTAAATGATGTAGTTTAGGTATTCATAGCGTGGACTTTCTCGCGTATGACTAGCACCTTACAAAAATGAAATAGCACACGATTCGCCGGTCAAAATAAACCATAGGAAGCCGGGTATCCGTAAGTACATATGGTGTGCATGATTAATCTGAGCAACCATTTAATCCTTGATAGTACTTTTTCAGTGCTGTGGTAATTTTAGATGCCTAGCTAAAGACTACGCAGTTTAAATTGGAGGATGAGCGAGGACGGAATTATCAATGGTGCTTAAAAGTATTAAAAATAGATACACTATTATTGAAAAAAACATGCCGTTCACCTCAAGTAAACGGCACTAACTATTGAGTTCGCTTTTTCTATATTAAGTGGAAATTATTCTATTCTAAATTTAGCTGTTGCATCGAGTAAGTTATCAGAGAGGTAATGTAAATTTTTGGCAACATCACGTACAGCGAGTAGAGAACTCATCGTATCCTCAAACGATACATGCATATTGGATACGTTTTCAACAACCATAGCAGCAACAGATGTTTGTTCCTCAGTCGCTGCTGCTATCTGCGAATTCATACCATTAATTTCTAACATTTGCTCTGCAATTTTCTCTATTGAAATACCTGTTTTCTCTGCCGCAGTCGCATTATCTGTTGCCATGTCTCTAGCTGAAGTCATAGCAGATACAGACTCATTTGCAGCGGTAGTTAATGCGCCAAGTAATTCTCGAATCTCATTAGTTGAATGCGCAGTACGAGAAGCTAGTTCACGAACCTCATCTGCCACTACAGCAAAACCACGTCCATGCTCACCAGCACGAGCGGCTTCAATTGCAGCGTTAAGAGCAAGTAAGTTAGTTTGATCAGCGATAGAAGTAATAACGTTTAAAATCTGCGATACATTTTTTGTGTCATCTGCAAGCTTATTTATAGTTGTGGCGGCTTGATTTATTTCGTTACTTAGCGTGCGAGAAACCGTGACTGACATTTTAACTTGTGTACGACTTTGCTCGACTTCTTTTTCGGCAGTTTCTGCTGCGTGAGAAGCACTAGCTGCAGATTGAGATATGTCACCTACGCTCTGCTTCATTTCTTCCATTGATTGTTTAACAACCTCTGCATCGGTCGTTTGTTTAGTTGTAGCACGCTCCGCTTGTTCCATACCTTGAACTAGTCGTGTTGAGTTTTCCATTAAAGGCTCACACACAGCAATTACTTCAAGAACCGTCTCTCTTAATAAAGAAATAAATGCGTTAAAGTTAATAGAAACTTGTCCAATCTCATCTTCTGAATTCACAGCTAGTTGTGTGCTTAAAGAGCCATTACCGCTTGCTAATAAACCTAGGTTGTTAGCTGCATCACTAGCAGATGAACCTATATTTTTAGCAATCCATATAGCCATAAATAACAATAAAATTAATGAGATAATTGATACAACTAACATTAAGGTTAATGCTTCATCAGAGCGCGTTTTGGTGTTGGCAACCAGTTCAAAAAAACGATTATCAGCTTTTTGTTGAGCACCTTTAAAGCTTTCTAAAACAGATCCATATAAGCTTGTTTTAAGCTGCGCTTGTTGCTGGATTTTACTAAAATCAGCAGTCCCATTAACCATACCTGTAGCAATGCTTGAGGAAATTTTTTCATAATCTGACAACTCATTAATAATATCGTTACTAATGTAGGAATTATTAAGCTGTGTTATTAAGGTAATATTAGATTCAATAGTTCTATAAACATCATCTGCCTTAGTAATAATGTCTTGTTCACCGAACGTAACAGCTTGAGTATAAAGCTCATCTAACTTCTCAAGAAGCCCTACGTTCTCCGAAGTTATTTTTACTATTTCATATGATGAACTACCCATCTCATCAAGGGAAACCTTGTTATCATTCATTGCTAAATAATTTACCAATACGATCACTACAAAAGCCACTATCGCAATACACGTAATAGCATGTATTTTCTTAGTGATGCTTAAGTTTTGAAAAGAGAAGCCTGAAGCCATGCTTTACTACCTTATTTTAATGTCTATATCCATTATCGGCCTGATATCTATAAGTGTGAGCTAAATTTGTAATATTTCTAGTTTTTTTTCTAATAAATAGAATAATTATTTAACAACGTACAAGTTTAGCTCAAAAAACACTCGAAATATATTTCACATACAAAAAAACCAGTAACATCACTATTACTGGTTTCTAAATTTGGTGCGGATGGGGGGACTTGAACCCCCACGCCCTAAAGCACCACCCCCTCAAGGTGGCGTGTCTACCAATTCCACCACATCCGCATTATTAAGCTTTCGCTTAATTGTTAAACATGTGATTTATTTGAGGACTATAAATCGTTTAACGATAGCTTTACGCTAAATTAGTTTGGTACGTCAGAGCTTTGCTCTTTAGTAGATGTTACTGGAACATCTTCTTCAACAGGAACTACTGTTTCTACTGCTGGAGCTGCTTCTAGGTTTTCCCATTCGTCAGTCTTTTTAATTTGACCAGCAGTTAGGTTTCCTAACACAATGCTTAATACAAAAAATACCGTTGCTAAGCTTGTGGTTGTTTTTGTCATAAAGTTACCTGCACCTGACGAACCAAAAACTGTGCCTGATGCACCAGCGCCAAATGAAGAACCCATATCTGCGCCTTTACCTTGTTGAATTAAAACCATTCCAACTAGAGCCAAAGCCACAACTAAATAAACTACTAATAAAATTTCGTACATCTTATACAGTCCCTTTTGCACTGTTACAGATTGCAGTAAAAGATTCTGCTTTTAGACTTGCGCCGCCAATTAAGCCGCCATCTATATCTGTTTGTGCAAATAATAATTCGCTATTTTTTTCATTAACGCTACCACCATATAAGATGGTAAGCCCTTGTGCTAAATTGCTATCAAGTGATGCAATTTTGTCACGGATAAATTTATGAACAGTTTGTGCCTGCTCTGGCGATGCAGTCTTACCTGTGCCTATGGCCCAAACGGGCTCGTATGCTATCACAGAATCTTTCAGTGCTGCTACACCTAATTTCTCTATTACTGCATCAATTTGTGCAGCAACTACTTGTTCGGTTTGACCGTTTTCTTGCTCACTTTCGCTCTCGCCTACACATAATATTGGTGTTAACCCAACTTGCTGTGCTCTAGCAAACTTTTCAGCGACGGTTGCATTACTTTCGTTATAAATACTGCGGCGTTCAGAATGACCAACGAGTACGTAAGTTACACCTAAATCTTTTATAAGCTGCGCATCAACTTCACCAGTAAATGCGCCAGGTGTATTTTCAGAAACAGTTTGAGCTCCTGTAGAAACACCGCTAGCTACCATTGCTGGTACAAGTGGGAATGGAGGAAATAAAACAATGTCCATCTCTTGTGATTTTACATCGTTAATAGCGTCAGACATTTGTTTAACTAACTCTAAAGAGCCATTCATTTTCCAGTTGCCTGCGACCATCGCCTTGCGTATTGCCATTATCCACTCCACATTAGAAAGCGGACGAGATATTAACTTTTCTCGCCCAAAGTTACAAGAGATTATTGTTATTAATCAGTTTGTTTGCTCATAGATTCTACAACAGCTGCAATTTTTTGAGCGCTGTCTATTACAATCTTTTCTTGCTCTGCTTCAACCATAACACGAACCACAGGTTCAGTGCCTGACTTACGCAGTAAAACACGGCCTTTATCGCCTAAAGCAAGCTCAACTTCTGCTACAGCTGAAAGTACTTCTGGTGCTTTTGTAGGGTCAGTTCCAGCTGTATAACGCACGTTAATCATCTTCATTGGATACTTGGTAAAACCAGCGCCTAAGTCTTGCAATGTACGATTTTGTGCAACCATAGCAGCAAGTACTTGTAAGCTTGAAATAATACCATCACCCGTGCTAATTAAGTCTAGATTCAGTACATGGCCTGAGCTTTCACCGCCAATTTTCCAGCCTTTTTGCTGTAGTAATTCCATAACATAGCGGTCACCCACTTTACTGCGAACAAACTCGATACCTTTTGCTTTTAAAGCATTTTCAAGGCCCATGTTAGACATAACAGTGCCAACTACCCCACCGCCCAAATTATCATCTTCGGCTGCTTGGCAAGCAATAATATAAACCAGATCATCACCATCAAAAACACGGCCATTATGATCAACCATCATTACGCGATCACCATCACCATCGTATGCAATACCTACGTCGGCTTTAAGTTCAAGCACTTTACGTTTAAGGGTATCTACGTGAGTAGCGCCACATTCATGGTTGATATTAACGCCGTTAGGCTCACACGCATGTGTTATTACTTCTGCGCCAAGTTCACGCATAACAGAGGGTGCAATATGATAAGTAGCACCATTTGCACAATCGACAACAATCTTAAGACCTTCTAAAGACAGGCCTTGCGGGAACTGGCTCTTACAAAACTCTATATACCGGCCATCCGCACTTACCAAGCGCGATGCTTTGCCTAATTTATCTGAAGCAACACATGTCATTTGCTCATCAAGCATAGCTTCAATTTCAAGCTCTACTGCGTCATCAAGCTTTAAGCCTTGACCATTGAAAAACTTAATACCGTTATCGTAATACGGATTATGTGAGGCACTAATTACAATACCTGCCTCAGCACGAAATGTTTGCGCTAAATAAGCAACGGCCGGTGTCGGCATAGGGCCAAGTAATACAACATCAATACCAGCGGCAATTAAACCAGCCTCAAGTGCGGTTTCAAGCATATAGCCCGAAATACGTGTATCTTTACCTATAATTACTTTTTTAGTGCCACTTTGAGATAATACGCGTCCAGCAGCCCAGCCTAATTTCATTGCAAACTCAGGGTTTATTGGAGCAGCGCCTACAAGTCCACGCACGCCATCGGTGCCAAAATATTTTCTTTCTTTCATTGTGAAATTCCTTGTTCGCAGGCTTGGTATACCCCAAGTACATCTGCGGTTTCTTTTACGTCATGTACACGAATAATTTTTGCGCCATTTTGCACTGCGATTAAGGCACCTGCTAAGCTGCCCGCTAACCGTTCATTTGTATCTCTATTTAATAAATTACCTATCATCGATTTACGAGATAATCCAGCCAATAACGGCAAACCTAATTTATTAAAATCATCAAACCTAGCCAATATTTGATAGTTATGACTAAGCGTTTTTCCAAATCCAAAACCTGGGTCTAGAATAAGTCGTTCAAACTTAATCCCAGCTGTTTCACATGCTTTAATACGTTCACTAAAAAACAGATTTATATCTATAAACAAATTATCGTAATGAGGTGACGATTGCATGCTGCGGGGCTGCCCTTGCATATGCATTAAACAAATTGCTACATCTTCATACTGCGCAACCGTTTCTAAGGCATCTATTTCTTGTAAAGCTCTAACATCATTGACTATATCTGCCCCTGCGAGTATTGCTTGCTCCATTACCTGTGCTTTACTGGTATCAATCGAAATGACGCAATCACTGTGCTGACGTATCGCTTTAATAGCAGGGATTACTCGAGCAAGTTCATCATTTAAGCTAACATCTGGCGCGCCTGGGCGAGTAGATTCTCCCCCTATATCTAAAATTGTCGCACCGTCATCTAATAATTGCATTGCGCGCTTTAGTGCTATTTTGGGATCTAAAAACTGCCCACCATCAGAAAATGAATCCGGCGTTACATTTAATATTCCCATAATGACGGGCTTTTCAAGATTAAGCGTACGCCCTCTCGGAAGCTTTAATATGTTAGTCATTGCCAACCTTTATTCTTTTTCTAAATAGCTGATACAAAAAAGCCCCGAAGTTCGGGGCTTTCATTACTATTTTAACGATTATTCAGCTTTGTCATCAAGGTTTGTTTCATCTTTTTTTGATGAATCATCAGTCTTTTGACTTTCATCAGCAACTGGTTCTTGAGGTTCTTCCGCTTTTACCGGTTTAGCTTCATGACGGTCATGCGCATCACGCGGTTCACGTACTGGTTGGCGTGCCATTAAATCATCAATTTGCTTAGCATCAATAGTTTCGTATTTCATTAACGCATCTTTCATTGAGTGAAGAATATCAATATTTTCTTTTAATATTTCTTCTGCTCTTTGATAGTTACGATCTGAAAGTAATCGAACCTCTGCATCAATTACTTTTGCCGTGTCGTCCGACATGCTAGATGAACGACTACCGCCACCACCCATATACATTTCGTTCTGATCTTCAGCGTAAAGTAACGGACCTAGTTTTTCACTTAAACCCCAATGTGTAACCATTTTACGCGCTATATCTGTAGCTCGTTCAATGTCATTACTTGCACCCGTTGTTACTTTATCTGCGCCGTAAATAAGCGCTTCAGCAATACGGCCACCATAAAGGCTAGAAATCATTGATTCTAAAAGCTCTTTTGAATGACTAACACGATCTTGCTCAGGCAAGTACATTGTTACACCCAGCGCACGGCCACGTGGAATAATAGATACTTTATAAACTGGATCATGTTCTGGCACCATACGACCAACAATAGCATGGCCAGCTTCATGGTACGCTGTCATTGCTTTTTCTTGCTCGCTCATCACCATGGTCTTGCGCTCTGCGCCCATCATGATTTTATCTTTAGCAGCGTCAAATTCAGCCATACTTACAACACGTTTATTACCACGCGCTGCATAAAGTGCAGCTTCGTTTACTAAGTTAGCTAAATCCGCGCCAGAGAAACCTGGAGTACCACGTGCTATAAGAGCAGCTTCTACGTTATCGCCTAATGGCACTTTACGCATGTGTACTTTAAGTATTTGCTCACGACCACGAATATCAGGTAAACCTACTTCAACTTGACGGTCAAAACGACCTGGGCGAAGTAATGCAGGGTCTAGTACATCTGGTCGGTTAGTTGCTGCGATAACAATAATACCTTCGTTACCACCAAAACCATCCATTTCTACTAGCATTTGGTTAAGTGTTTGCTCACGTTCGTCGTTACCGCCGCCCATACCAGCACCACGTTTACGACCAACAGCGTCAATCTCATCTATAAAGATAATACAAGGCGCCGCTTTTTTAGCTTGCTCAAACATGTCTCGTACACGTGACGCACCAACACCCACAAACATTTCAACAAAATCTGAACCAGAAATTGTAAAAAATGGCACTTTAGCTTCACCAGCAACAGCCTTCGCAAGTAACGTTTTACCGGTACCTGGAGGACCAACCATTAGTACACCTTTAGGAATACTACCGCCAAGTTTTTGAAACTTAGAAGGATCTCGTAAAAAGTCTACCAGCTCAGTAACATCTTCTTTCGCTTCATCACAACCTGCAACATCAGCAAACGTTGTTTTAATTTGATCTTCACTCATTAAGCGAGCTTTACTCTTACCAAATGACATAGCGCCTTTACCGCCGCCGCCTTGCATTTGACGCATGAAGAATATCCATACACCTATAAGCAGTATCATCGGGAACCAAGAAATAAATATACTTGCTAAGAATGATTGTTCTTCAGGTTGTACACCCTTCACATTTACATCATTTTTAAGTAAATCATTTATTAAGTCTTCATCGTACATTGGCATCGTTGTTTGAAAACGCTCACCACTGCTCTTAGTACCAGTAATATTTCCTGTACCGCGGTCGATAATAACTTCTTGTAAAGAGCCACTGCGGACATCTTTTACAAATTGAGTGTAACTTGTTTGACGATCAACTTGCTCGCCGCCATTAAAGCTCTGAAAGACTGACATCAGCACAACTGCAATCACCAGCCATAGTATTAAATTTTTCGCCATATCGCTCAAGGGGTTAACCTCTTGTATCCAATTAATTTAAATTCAACTAAACGCCAAGCAACTGTACTACAGTTTGTATCCAGTCGCTACTATATATACTTCCCGAGAACGGGCACGTGAGGCATCAGGTTTGCGTATTTTCACTGCTTTAAAACTATTACGTACATCTTGCAAGTATTGATCAAAGCCTTCTCCTTGGAAAACTTTAACAATAAATGCGCCATTTTTCTTTAGTACTTGACTACACATATCCAGCGCAAGTTCTACCAAATACATACTACCCGCTTGATCTACTGAGTTATTGCCACTCATATTTGGTGCCATGTCAGAGAGTACCACATCAACATTTTTACCATCAATACGTTTTAACAACGCATTTAATACAGCCTCCTCACGAAAGTCACCTTGTAAGAAGTCAACACCCGCAAGTGAATCCATCGGCAATATATCACACGCGATCACTTGGCCTTTGTCACCTACTTTTTCAGCCAAATATTGAGACCAACTTCCTGGAGCCGCCCCTAAATCAACAACTGTCATACCTGGACGAAGTATTTTATCTCTATTTTGTACTTCATCTAATTTAAAAACCGCTCGGGAACGCCAGCCTTTTTTTTGCGCTTCTTGAACATATTTATCATCAAAATGTTCTTTCAGCCATCGCTGTGAACTGGCTGACTGTTTTTTATTTGTCATAAATTAACACGCAACTAATTAGTAATATTCTCTAGATGGCGTTAGAATACCCTTAATTCAAGCCATATTCAGCAAAATTTGTATAAACATGACATTATCAAACAAACAAAAGCAGTTTTTAAAAGGTCAGGCACATAGCCTTAAGCCTGTAGTTTTACTAGGTTCTAACGGTTTAACCGAAGGCGTAGTAGTAGAAATTCAAAGTGCATTAGAAATTCACGAATTAATCAAAGTTAAAGTTCCAACTGACGATCGTGAAACAAAAGCATTAATTTTTGAAGCAATCGTACGTGAAACTGGTGCGACTAAGCTACAAACGATAGGTCACACTATTGTGCTTTATCGTCAAAGCGTTGAGAAAAAAATACATTTACCGCGTAACTAATTATTCCTGTTAAAGGATTTAGTGCGTTTAAATTAAAAAAACCAGCTTAATGCTGGTTTTTTATTATTTAACATTTTAAATCAAAAACTCATTTTATGATGGGTTACATCATATTCGCTACCATTACTACTGCGCTTCTTATTCAATATAAAGTACTGAGAAAATTGTGTTTCACTCATTGCTGGCACTTTTTCATTCGAAAGTAGCTCGGCTAGTTGCGGTGTTGTATTACTGTGCCCAATAACAACAACTACACCTTTTAGTTTTAGTAACTCATTTTTTAAATCACTTAGCTTACCTGCGTTATACACATTTATTTTGGTATTAAAATGTGCCTGCAAAGGTGCGGCTGTTTGCAACGTGCGTTTATAGTTGCTGCTAAAAAGATGTATATTTTGATGTTCTTTAAACAACGTAACTAAATTATTTGCACGTGCCTTCCCCTCTTCTGAAAGCGCTGGATTTTTACCCGTTAACTTTTCGCTATGACGAAACAAATATATCTCATCAGGTGCTGCAAACACTAAACTACAATTGAATGACATGATTAAAAAAGTGATTGCTAATATTATTTTATTATTCATATTTTTTTACCTCGTTTGTATTCTAATAGCCTGTCGATAAATTCAGTCGTTAGCTCATTGATTACGCCGGTTTCAGCATTAACTATTAAGCTAAAACCAATATTTAAGTGAGGAAATACAACCACATCACTTCTATAACCTTGCACCCAGCCACTATGATAGTAAAGTGTTTCATCAGCATAGTTATAAACGCGCCAGCCTAATCCGTAATAGGCTTCATTGAGGTGTTTTTTCCATACCCTGCGATGCATTTCTTTTTTTGTATGTGTATAAGGGCGTGTTTGTTTTGCTAGAGTATCCAATGACAAAACATCAGGATATTGGCCCAGCTGCGCTCTTAACCAAATAGCCATATCACTTGCGCTAGCGTTCACACCCGCTGCAGGTCCCACTTTATAATAATTTTTTTTAAGCTTAGCGCTATACCAGCGTTTTTTACCCCGCACATGAGGTAGAGCATAATTATTGTCATGCACCATTTGTTCAAAACCTAAGCTCGCATCACTCATTTTTAATGGCTCAAAAATAGCTTCTCGTAACCACTGTCCGTAACTTTTATCGGTGCTTTGTAATATCACATCGCCTATAAGACTAAACATAACGTTTTGATAGCCATAACATTCGCCGGGTTTGCAAATTGGTTTGACGCTAAGCAGCTTTTCAACAATACCTGGGTAATCCATACGAGATTCAATTAAATTGTCGTATGCATTAGGAACTAATCCACTTGAATGGCTCAAAAGATGAAACACCTTTAAATCATCTTGATAAACAGTCCCTTTAAAATCAGTTATGTATTCGCTAACAGGCTTATCTAATTCCAGTAGGCCGTTAGCAGCCAATTTAGCTGATAACGAGCCTGCAAATGTCTTCGAAACAGACGCGAGTCTAAACCGAGTATGCTTATTAACTTTTTGTCCATTTCGTGATTTAGTTACGCCCATGGTGTGGATGTAGTCTGAATTGTTTATATTTACAATCGAAAGCGCTGCACCGGGTATACCTTTACTTTTTAATTTTTTTTGTGCGTAACGGCCGTACTTTTTTACAAATGCATCCCAATCAGGATCCGCTTTTGCTGCAAAACCCATAGAACTAAACAGCAAACACAAAGCAGATAGGCAATACGATAAAGAGTTGAGATACTTCATTTTTTATAAAATTTATCTTTTTAACTACATCTGCGCAGATAATATCATGAAGTTTTGTTTGTACTAACGTACAATACGACGATTATTTGGTTTTAAGCGAGTGTTTAGTACTTATGCGTTTTTTAGTTGTGTCACTTTTTATTTTATTATCAACTGGTTGTGCTATTACAAAGCAACCGGCCGAACCACTGGCTATGCCATTAAAGCCAACATTAAAAAGTCAGACCTATCAACTTGAGTACACTACAGAGCACTCATCTCCAAAAGTTAAATCGGTTCAGCTTCCTGCACATAAAGTAGTTAGAAACCAAACAGTAAAAATCATTACCGATAAGGCAAGCGTAACCGATAAACTTCTATCGCAAATTAGCCAAGCACTGAACGATAAACAACTAAAAGTAACAACTAAAAATAACAGTGACTACACACTGACTATTCAGCAACTCGATTTAACTTTCACAGATGATACTAAGTACGCAATAAAGCAACCAGAGAAGCCATTTACTTTATATTCAAATGTTGCCCAGCAATACCCAACACAACAGTGCGCTGCAATATTTGCACAAGTTAGTATGCGTCTCACGCACAAGTCATCGGGTGATGTTGTTTGGTTTGCTAAATCTTCAATCGACAGTGCAAGTTTTCATCGTGAACCACTAATTTACAATTTCACCGAAGAGCAAAAAATAACAAATGAGCTTGAGGTTGTCGCTTTTATTCATCAGCAAAACACTGACGAGGCCCGAATTGAAAGACTTGGCAAAGATATTCAAATACCTCAGTACAAAACGTTGTCAAAACTATCTAGCCTTACCAAACTTAGCGGTCCATGTAATAGAACAGAAGTAAGTGCATTAACACCTATGATGCAGTTTTACTTGAGTAGTATATTAATCGATAAAATTAAAGTTCAGTAAATTAGGGTCTGTTGATCTTTACGGATTAAAATTTGTTCAAACTAGGGGCTATTTAATCGCGGCGCGAGATTTGTAACCTAGTGGGCTAAGTAAAAACCGAGCAACAAAGAGTAAATAGCCCCTAGGAAGAACCCTTTGGGCAGCGCCTGTTTGGCATTAATGCTACGTTATCGCCCATTTATGGGGAATAGCCACACTGCATAGGCTCTGCCTTACCTAAATACCAAACAGACTGCTGCAAATTTAACCTTGAAAGATCAACAGACCTAACACTTACTACATTTTTTTACAGATTAAAGGAACGAATTAACAATATACTACGCTTAATAACAAATAATAATTAGGCCCTAAGGGATGAGAAACGCTTTGCTTAACCATACTTTACTGAGCATAACACTGCTTTTTTGCTGCATTTTTAGCACGTCGAGTATGGCAAGTAACCGCTATTATGCAGATAATACGTTAGAGCCAATCCAAGGCTTTGCGTGGGATTGGAGTGCTGGTGCGGGCTTTTATATTGAAGATTCTTACCTTGTCGGCATTGAGTCTTACGATAAAGGCGTTGAGCTCGACTTAAGTCTTGCTGTTTCCTACGATAAATTTTACCTTGATTTCGATCACAATCAACTCAGTGGCGGCCTTGTAATAGGCTACAGTCTTATAGATAAATTTGATTGGGGCCTAGATATATTAGGCACAAATACTCAAGCTGGATTTGACGAAAAAGGCCTCGGATTCTATAACCATGGTGTTATAAAAGAACTCCAAGGTATAAAAAAACGTAATTACGACTTTGACGTCGGCCTTCGACTTTCTCGTCGATTTGAAAATTCTCAATTCTCTTTTGAATACCTTCATGATGTATCTGGCGCGCACAATGGCTGGGTTATAAACAGCTTTTTTAGTCACATTTTACCATGGCGAAACTGGGAGTTTAGATCTGGTGTTGGTTTAAGCGCCTACTCTGCTGACTTTACCAATTATTACTTTGGCATTGATAGCGATGAAGCCACCAGCCTTCGCCCGATTTATAGCAGCAATGCCAGTACTAGTATTATTTTTGAGTTCCATGCTGAGTACCCAATAAGCCAAGATTGGGTGTTTTTATCCGGCTGGCTTACCACATGGTTTTCAAAAGAGATTGACGACAGTCCAATTATTTCCCAAGGATATCAACACAAAGCCAAGGTAGGCCTACGTTATGTATTTTAGATGGATCTGTGTATTACTGATCTTCCCCAGTACTTTTACTGTTAAAGCTCAGGAACCTCCTGAAGCACTTATAGCAGTTCCAGACACCTGCGTTGCATTGCGCGAAGGGCGAAATTGCTATGCTGACGTAACGCTAACGTGGGAGCAACCTATCATTGGTAATTACTGCCTACGTGACGCCACCTCAAAGTACATAATGCAATGTTGGCTCAAGCAACAGAGCGGTACCTTTAATTATGCATTTGATTCACAGCAAAGTATTTCATTTGAACTATTTGACAGCAATACCTCTAAAATAATTAGTATTGCCGAAGTAAAGCTTCAATGGGTATATCAAAACAGGCAAAAAAAGCGCCGCTGGCGACTATTTTAATACCAATCGCATTAAGGATATTTTCATGGATAACTATGGCACTATTTTACTCGTTGAAGACGATGTATCACTTGCTCAATGGGTTGCTGAATATTTAACAGAGCAAGGCTACACAACGCATGTTTGTCACAGAGGTGACGAAGTAATTAGCCAAGTCAAAACGTTAAATCCAAATATCGTGCTCCTTGATATTATGCTTCCAGGGCAAGATGGTATAAGCGTGTGTAGAGAACTTCGTAGTTTTTATAATTCGCCCATCATAATGCTCACCGCACGCGATGAAGAAATGGATGAGGTCATTGGTCTAGAAGTAGGTGCAAGCGACTACATAATGAAACCTGTACGCCCTCGTGCATTGCTAGCGCGTATAAAAGCAGCCCTTCGCCAAAAAAATGAGCCAAATACCCCACACGTTAACGAGAGTGTTATTAATGTTGGTGCGCTTAGTATTGATACCGAATCTAGAAATGTAAAACTCAACAAGCAAGACGTAAACATATCAAGTGCTGAGTATTTACTGCTTCATTACCTTGCGAGCAATGCAGGCCAAGTGGTCTCGCGTGACGCTGTATTTAAAGCAACCAAAGGCAGAGAATACGATGGGCTTGATAGAAGTGTTGATGTACTTATTTCTGCACTTCGTAAAAAGTTTAATGATGATCCACAAAACCCTGAAAAAATTAAAACTATTTGGGGCCGTGGATATTTACTTGTTTCTACTGCGTGGTAATAAAGTGATGAATAAATAAATGAAAAAGTTTTATATATCGCTTCTAGGCAGTGCACTTTTATCTATTGTGGTATTGGGCTGGCTTATTGATGCTTTTAGTCAACAAGCGCATACCCCACAGGATGAATTTAGTCAGCAAAGTAAAATGATCATGGGTTTTAGCAAGCAGTTAGCTAACATACCCACATCTGAGCGCAGCGATTATGTAAAACAACTGGCGCTAGAGTTTGATGTTTTAATTGATTACAAACCTAATGAATCACTTGCTTTACCGCCTTCTTTATTATTACAAATGCACACGCCGGGTGGGCTGATTTTAGAAGATCAGCAAGGCTTTTATATGCTTTATAGCAGCGCTGTTTTAAATCCTTTTCACTTATCAATGCGTTTAGATAAAATTTTTGATAGCGAGCAACATAATGACATTATATTAACCTTGCTCTTTTACGCAGGCTTATGTGTATTTATGGGGTTTATTATTGCGCCCTTAGCTAAACGATTAACCGTGTTAAATGAAGCCGCTAAAAAGTTTGCCTCTGGTAATGTTCAAGCCCGAATAAAAGTATCGCATTTTACTTACATAAAAGACGTAGAGCTTACCTTTAACCGCATGGCCAGCCAAATAGAGAAGCTTGTCGCCGAAAACAAGCTAATGGCCTCAAGTTTATCTCATGATATACGCACCCCTATCGCGTGCCTGCGATTTGGTTTAGATGCGGCATTAGATAGCCATGATGAGCAAAAAGTAAAACAGTATTTAACCCGTATGGAAAATGATTTAGACCATATGGAATCGATGCTTAGTAGCTATTTAGCATTTGCTACTTTAGAGCAAAATGCTAATAAGCTGACCTATTCATCAACAAACATTAAGTTCTACCTTGAAGATATTTTAGTGCAACTTACACCTAAGCTTGAAATGCAAATGCTCAACGTACAGCTCAATAGTACCGATAAAATAATAAATGCAGATCTTCACTGGCTTGCTCGCGCAATTACTAATTTATTAACTAACGCATGTGATTTTGCAAGCCAACATATTTACTTAAGCGCAAAGTTACACGAGCAACAGCTTATAATAACGGTAGAAGATGACGGCCCGGGTATCGCTCGAGAAAATTTTAGTAATGTATTTAGCCCATTTTTTAGGGAAGAAGATCACCGTAACAGAGCTGATAAAAGTTACGGCCTTGGTCTAGCTATTGTTGAAAAAGTAGCCGACTGGCATCATGGCAGTGTTAAAGTAAGTAAAAGTACCCAGCTAGGTGGTGCGTGTTTTACTCTCACTATTGCACAGCATCATAATTCGTAAAGCAATAGTTGCAGACTGTAATTAACAATTATTAAACAAAATCAACTCGTTATTTTAAACGACTCGATAACAACAATTAAAATCGATGGTTATAACACACACTTTACTTATTAAATTGTGCTAGATCAGCAAATAAGCACTTTTTATTTTTTAACATTTCCAGTAGATTGTCACCGCCGTCACACAATAGAGAAGTACAATAATATGAGCGCAGTTAGAGGCGAGTTCAGCTCTCGCTTTGGTTTTATTATGGCCGCCGCGGGTTCTGCCGTTGGTTTGGGCAATATTTGGGGATTCCCTACACAAACAGCAAGTAATGGCGGTGCTGCATTTTTAGTCGCATATTTAGTGCTTGCGTTCTTTTTAGCCTACCCCGCTTTAATGGCTGAACTTATGATTGGTCGTCATGGCCAAGCAAATGCGGTTTCATCACTTCAAAAAATATCTAATAAGCCATGGCAAAAACACTTTGCCTTTATTGTTGGTTTTGGCGGTATTTTATGTGCTGGCTTTATATTAAGTTTTTACGCCATTGTTGCCGGTTGGATGCTCAGCGCTACAGCTGAACCCATAGCTACTCTTGTCGGTGCCGACACAGCATCGACATGGTTAAGTGAGCAATCACTTACCCGGAACATCATATTCACTCTCGTCTTTATCGTACTAACTGTCGCTATTATTAGTAGAGGCGTTGAGAACGGTATTGAAAAATGGTCAAAACGTTTAATGCCCGCTCTTTTGGGGATTTTATTTGCACTTATTGCTTATGTAATGACCCAAGATGGCGCAATGGAGGGTTTAAAGGCTTACTTAGTTCCTGATTTTTCGTCTATTTTTGACGCAAAACTATTAGTTAGCGCACTAGGACAAGCTTTTTTCTCTTTATCGCTAGGTACTAGCGTAATGATTATTTACGGCTCGTACATTAGCAAAAAAGAAAATCTTGTTTCTTTAGGTGCCTATGTAACCCTTATTGATGTATTTATAGCCTTTGTAGCGGGTTTACTGATTATTCCGGCTATGTATGTAGCGCAAGCTCAAGGCGTTGAAATATTCTCGGCCTCAACAGGTAAATTACTCTCTGAAGATACGTTAGTGTTTCAAGTACTCCCTGCTTTATTTGATGGAATGGGCGAAGTTGGCTTATTTGTGGGCTTTTCATTTTTTGCGTTAATGAGTATTGCCGCTTTAACGTCATCTATTTCAATGTTAGAGGCACCAGTATCATACACTGTAGAACACTTTGGGATGAAACGCGTTCAGGCAACCTGGTTGATTGGAGCTTTAATTGCTATCGTTAGCATTATAATTGTGTGTAACCTTAGCAGCTTATTTGGCTTAGTGATTACTTTAACTACAAAAGTAGCTCAACCTTTGCTTGGCCTGATGTGTTGTATATTTGTAGGCTGGATTTGGTACAGAAGCTCATTACTTAAAGCAATTAAAGAAGGTAATCCTGAGGTCCATAACACATTGTTTTGGAAAATATGGCCTTGGTATACCAAGTTTGTGTGTCCACTTGCTATTGGTATGGTGTTTTTACACTCACTCTTGAGCTAAATAATACCTTAACCTTAAAATAGTCTTAAATTAAAATAGCCCACATTAGTGGGCTTTTTTATAGCTGCTTAAATTGGATTTATTTAGTGAGTTTTAAAATCATATCTTGATGAGGTATACCGTCTTCTAAATATTCACTTTTATAATCCTCAAAGCCAAAAGAGCGGTAAAAATCAAGTAAGTAAGTTTGTGCACCTATATAAATATCTCGCTCAGGCCATTGTGCTTTGCAGCAGTCTATAGCTTTAGTAATAAGTAAAGTAGCATACCCATTACCACGCGCTCCTTCACTCACTAGCACGCGACCTATTGCGCTGTATTGCTCACTTTTGTCATAACAACGCGCATAAGTTTGTAGTTGCTCATTATCCAATGTATATAAATGCTGTGTATTTGAAGCAATATCTACATCATCAAGTTCAGGGTAAGGACATTTTTGCTCTACAACAAACACATCAACCCGCCCACGCATAATAGTAAAAAGAGTCTGTGTATCAAGAGCGTCAAACTGCTCACATTTAAACTGCATATTAAATCCTATAAGCAAAAAACCCAGCTTAGGCTGGGTTTATTAAAATCACTCGCTAGCTTAGTTAGCTTATACTAAGTAAATAAGCGCTCTAGCTGATCACACAACTGCGATAGATTCACATGATCGTGCTCTATGGTCAAATCTACATAACCATCGCCTTTAAAGGCTCTGTCTAGCTCTATAAGCACATGTGTTTTATGTGCCTCTGGTACAAACGATAATTCAATCTCCTGAATGCCAAATAAGCTGCGGCTATTAGGTTTATACTCAAGTTCTTGATAACAGCCAGATAATGACTGAAAAGTTGAAGCCCGTAAGTGGCCTTTTTCTACGTCAGCTTTCATTAAACTAAAACCTAACTTTTCCATCGCTTGCATACACGTTTTAACCGCTTCATTAGGGTAAATGTGTAAATGATCTTTATCTGTTGGGTCAAGTGCTAAGTCTATATCTAGGCCTGTTTCTAGCCATACATGTGATTGATTATAACCTGCATTAATTTCTGTAATAGGTGTTTCAGAATGAAGACGTGCTTCAAAAGGGATGTTTTTAACTTCGCCTGGCTCAATTGTACCAATATCTGTAATTCGCCATTGCTCAATTACATGATTAGTAAAATAATCACCATCATCACCCGCAACTTTAACACGAGTCATTAATAATAAATCTAAGCCTGCGATATCTTGGCTAACATCCCCTGCTGTGATAACTATTTGTGCGTTAAAAAGTTGACCTGGTTGTAGGTGTTCAGTTTCTAAAATAGTGTCTACTTTTGCAGCACCAATACCTACCGACGCTAAAATCTTTTTAAACATATCTCTCTCCTTAAGCTGAGCTGCTCTATTATTTGCTCTGGCTTAAACTTCTTCGTTATCGCATCTTAACCATATTTAAAAGCTAATGTCAGTGAAAAAATGTTATTTACATACTATTTACGATTAAATAAGTGTTTAATGCGCATTTTTCATACGCAGCAAGGCAAGTAATTGATTAGACGCGTTCATTTTTAGGTCTATTATATTTTCAATGGCATAAATTTTTCGTTACACTGCAACACCAAATGAAGTGATATTAAGAATTATGGAACTAATCTATTTTGCTGCCGCGTTTGTTTGTGGTTTTGCCGTTTATCAATTAAAACTACCTCCTCTTATTGGATTTTTATTAGCAGGCTTTGCTTTAAATTTATCGGGATATAAAAGTACAGAGTTGCTCGATACAATTGCAGCCCTTGGCGTAACCCTTCTTCTTTTTAGTATTGGCTTGAAACTTAAAGTTAACAGTTTGATTAAACCTCAAGTTTGGGCACCTGCAACATTGCATATCATTTTTAGCAGTGCGTTATTTAGTGGTTTTATGCTGTTACTTGGCGTATTCGCTATTCCACTATTTGTTGATTTAAGTTGGCAAAGTGCTTTATTGGTTGGATTTGCACTGAGTTTTTCGAGCACTGTATTTGCAGTAAAAGTACTTGAAGAGCGCGGAGAAATGGCAAGCCTACACGGCAAAATAGCCATTGGTATATTAGTAATGCAAGATATCTTTGCTGTTATCTTTTTAGCTATTAGTACCGGTAAAGTCCCAAATTTATGGGCAATTGCACTAATAATTGCTTTGCCTTTATTACGACCTGTAATGTATGGCGTGTTGAACCGATCTAAACATGGTGAACTATTACCATTGTTTGGTTTTTTCTTTGCTCTAGTTGCTGGTTATCATGCATTTGAATTTGCAGGTCTAAAAGGCGATTTAGGTGCATTAATAATAGGAATGATGTTTGCCCCTCACAAAAAGGCAGGCGAGCTATCAAAATCCCTGCTTAATTTAAAGGACATATTGCTAGTTGGCTTCTTCTTAAGTATTGGTTTGAGCGCAGAGCTAACCACTAACTCCTTGATTGTTGCTATTATACTTATTTTAGTATTACCCGTTAAAATAGCGCTTTATTATGTGTTCACTAATATATTTAAACTACGCGCGCGTACATCATTACTTACTGCTTTTAGCTTATCTAACTACAGTGAGTTTGGTTTAATTGTATGTGCAGTGGCTGCAACTACAGGCATGATCACCTCTGAATGGCTAGCTGTAATGGCAATTGCTGTTTCTATTACCTTTATAATTGCCTCCCCATTAAATAAACGTTCAAACGAGTTGTACGTCAAAATTGAGCACTGGTTATTAAAGTTCGAAAGCAAAACTCGTTTAGCTGAAGAGCTACCTGTTAACCTTAACGATACTAGAATAGTCATTTTTGGTATGGGACGGATTGGTACTGGTGCTTATGAGACTATCAACGCGACTCACCCAAATGTTGTTGCAGGTATAGATATAAAACCTGAGGTGGTAGATAAGCACGTTAACAGAGGCCGCAACGTCTTAATTGCTGATGCAACCGACCCTGACTTTTGGCAACGAGTAAATCACTCGCAAGTAGAAATGGTTATGCTTGCGATGCCAAAACACATGCAAAATATTTTTGCCTTAGAGCAACTACAAGCCTCCGGTTATAAAGGTCAAGTAACAGCTATTGCAAACTACCCTGATCAACAAAAAGAACTAGAAGAAATGGGTGTTCATTCTACTTATAACTTTTACCTAGAAGCCGGTAGTGGTTTTGCAGAGCACGTTAAACAAGAACTATTTAACGAATAATTACTTTTTATGACGTCTATAATATAACAAGGCCTTAATCAGTTAAGGCTTTGTTATTAGTTTTTAAATAAAAAGCAATTCTATTTACATTCCTTTACAAGCCAATTCACCACAACAATGAAAAACAGGTAGACTAACTGTGTTGGTTAAATAAGAACCCATGTTCTAATAATAACTTAATTAGATCCCAGCTAATTAAAGTTCAACTAGGTTTATATCAACATAAAATTATTAAATCAGAGGGCCTACTCCCTCGCAAAATAGGCTGTTTCTTGCCCGTCACAGCCTATTTTATATCTCTAAAATCCCTTACACTTACGCATACTTTAAATACATAAGTAGTTTTTATGGATCCAAAACAACTAAAAATAGCTATTAATACCATAATGCCGTTTGGAAAATATGCAGGACGGCCATTGCTTTTACTGCCAGAGCCTTATTTAGTCTGGTTTAATCAGCAAGGGTTTCCTGACTCAAAACTAGGGAGTCAACTTGCGATGATGTATGAGGTAAAACTAAATGGCCTTGAGCAAATGTTAATGCCATTACTTGAAAAAAATAAAAATAGTTGAGAACTTTTTTAAGTACTTGCGGTCTATTATATTGCTACTTGTTGATTTTGGTTTTTAACCGCAAAAAAAGCGCCTCTAGGCGCTTTTTTTATGTCTTTAATTTGAGGGGTAAATATACAATAAATTTAGCACCACCTAAGCTTGAGTTTTCTGCTTTACACTCTCCTTGGTGCCACGATACAATTTTAGCAACTATAGCGAGTCCTAAACCAAAACCACCGGTATCCTTGCCTCTACTTTTATCTAGTCGAGTAAAAGGTTTAAATACATTTTCTCGCTCAGCGGGAGCTATCCCCTCACCATCATCTTCAACAATCAATACGATGTGTTTTGTCTCTTGTAGCAATGAAATTTTAACTTGTTTATGAGTGTATTTGAGCGCATTGCCAATTAAATTTTGAAATACTCGCGCCATAAAGTGACTATCACAGTAATAATTTAAATGCTCAGGGAGGTTTACAGAGAGCGTTGTTCGGGCTTCAAAGTTTAGCTTTTCAACAGTTGTTTTTACCAGCCCAGCTAAGTCACAGTTTATTGGCTGTAAACTAGGTTGTTGAGAGTCTAATCGCGCGTATTCAAGCATTTCAGAAACTAGTGACTCAAGCTCGCTAATGTCTGTTTGCATATTTGTTAGGTATTTCTCACCTTTTTCGTCAAGCATTTGTTCTTGCAGCATTACTATTGCAAACTTTAAACGTGCTAGTGGTGTTCTAAACTCATGCGACACCGATGAGGTAAGTTCTTGCTGCGCACTAAGTAAAAACTCAATACGTTGCTGCATTACCTTTAATGTATCAGTAATAGGTAAAAAGAAAGACTTAGAAGAGTCGTTTAGTTGAAAGTCTTGCAAACCCTCTACCGCTTCACACGCTTTACGTAGCTTTGCAAAGTCGCGCCATAGTAAAAAGCTCCACAGCCCAACAGGTATACCTACAATAATAAGTAGTAATAAATACGGCCAAACAGAAGATGATTCCTGCGTTAATACACCTACCGGTCCTACTTGAAGTAATGAATCATTACCGAGATCTACATACCAAACAATGCGTTGTTGCTTATCGTATAAGTATAAGTAGTGGTTTTGGTTGAGCTGCGATTGTTGTTTTTGAGGGAGTATTAAATCACGTCGTTCAATCACTTTACTTTCAAAGTTGTGCTTTAACTTTTTAAGACCATTTGAAGTTTGTGAGAGCAACCAGAGTGATTGCCCAAACTCATCATCTAAGAAGACCTGCTGTTGCGACTCTTCGTAAGGCCACAATTGCTCTATAACACCGCTCACTACAAACAAAGAAACGATGATATATAAATATAAGCTGGTAAACAGTTTTCCCATTAAAGCCGACTAACCTTAAATAGTTCTAAAGATCCCATGCATCAGAAACAAATAAGTAGCCTTGTCCCCATACAGTTTTTATACGATATGGCTTATCGCTGTTGTCGCCTAATTTTTTACGAATTCGTGATACGCGTACATCCACAGTTCTATCAAGTCCATCGTATTGGCGGCCAATCATATGCTGGTGCACATGTTCTCGACTTAGTACTTCACCCGCATTTGACGCTAATAGCCATAATAACTCAAACTCGTGCGAAGTTAATACAATCTCCGAATCACTTAGTTTTACAATACGACTTGTTTTATCAATGACTAAATCACCAAACTGGAGCTCTTCGCTTGATTTTACCATGGGTTGTCCACGACGCAGTAATGCATTAATTCGCGCTAGTAATACACGTGGCTCTGCTGGTTTTATTACATAATCATCAGCGCCAAGCTCTAAGCCAAGTACTTGGTCGAAGTCTTCACCTTTAGCAGTCAACATTAAAATTGGTAGAGTAAATTTATCTCTTACTTGGCGGCAAACGCTAAAGCCATCTTTACCTGGCAGCATAACGTCTAAAATCATTAAATCGGGTGTATTGTTTTCTAGGTAATTAAACACTTCGTCACCACGGTCTAATACTTCGACTTCAAGGCCATTATGTTCAAGGTAATCTTTTGTTAGTTGTTGTAAACCGAGATCATCTTCAACAAGTAAAATTTTTGGCATTAGTTGCTCCTAAATTAAAAAAAGCTCCACGGAGAGCGAAGCCTACGCCTATTTTTTTTAGCATGGGCGCTTTGTACTTCAACCTGTGTTTTTGCTATTAACACACCCGTATGAGGATTGATTAAGGAGTATATGGTCTCCACCTGAACACGCGCTTTATAATTAAATTGCCCAGAAAGTTGTTGCTCCCAGCATTGAAGCCGTTGCTCTTGCTGATACAAACAGACATCACTGTAGGTGTTTAATTGCCATTTAAATTGTAAATCAAGATCGCAAAAACCCTGCTGTTCAGAGACAACGCAGACTTTTGGAGAAACGCTAAAAAAAGGGGTTTGTGCCACACTAAAACCACTAAAAAAAGTGGTAATAAAGACAACTAATATTGAATACTTCATATTAAAAAGTACGATCGAATCCTATAAATGCAGTCATTGAATAAGTACGTTCAAAGAGCGGACTGCCATCCATAGCCGAATAGTCGTAATATGCTACATGAAAACGAAGAGAGTCAGCCTTACTCAGTGGCCAACGGGCGTCGATTTTAGCATAAGGTTGCCAACTACTACCAACGTCTATTTTGCCAAATTGAGTTTCACCCTCATTAAGTCCATAAAAATAGCTATTTAGTTCCGCAGATTTATAGTTTATTCCAAGTGTTGGCTTTATTTTGAGCTTTCCTAGCACAGTATGATACTGCCACTGTAATGCTGCGCGTACACCTCGATAAACATCGGTTATATCATGCAGAGCCTGAACCGAAAAAACATGGTCTTCATTTACATAGTGATATGCAATACCCGCATCCAGTGCAATTTGCCGTTTATGTAAATTATCAATATTAACATAGCGAGAGGACGAGGCTTCATCTTGCATTACGAACTGATTGTTGAGGGCACTACTTTGTAGTGTAAATACATTTTTAGGGTGCCAGTCTATAAAAAAGCGAGACTCAGAGTTGAGTTCACCAACTAGATTAAAGTGATGCTTAGGGGTTTGCAAAAATGAATAACCAAGACGGCCATTATCAAAAAACCATTGCTCTGCATAAAACGCAACTTGAGGAATAAGCACGAGCGGAATATTATCTCCACCATGCAAAGGGTTGGTTATAACTCCAGCCCCCACGCTTAAACTCAAATGCAGACGATCGGTTGTTATATCTTGCTCTGTATAATCGTCAGCATGCTTGCTTGCCTGTGTTGCTTGCACCGAAAGGCAAACAAACAAAGTGCTAAAACATAGAGCTGTTAATAATGAGAAGGCATACCGCATCAGCGTAAATCAAAGTATCAAAATAAGTGAGTTCCCCATACTAGCAAGGTCTTTTTAAACTAGCTCTAGCTGGTTACAATTATTCACAATTTGTATACAAAAATGTTAACTTTATGCTTTTCGGACTATTTATCTTTCAAGGTAGTTGTGTCTAAGGACTATATTTTGAGTTGCTTGTGTAATTTTTGACTAATAGTACTTTAAGATACTTTGAAAATGAGGCACTACGTAGCAAATGCAATTATTCAAATAAAAAATTACTAAGAGCTAACTCGCTACAGCTCTATTGGGTTTTACCTGCTTGTTTACCAAAACTGAAGTTGGATTAAATCGCCCTAAATTGAGCGGCTTTAACCCAAATAAATCAGAAACCTCTGGCACTTATTAAATATCAGGGGTTATTTCTATACGATTTCGTCCATGTGTTTTGGCAATGTATAAGGCTCTATCTGCACGTTCAACTAAAACAGAACTATTTGTAAATGGCCGTAAAATTGCTGTACTAAAACTTGCAGAAATAGCACGTTTTGCAGCATCACTTTACTTTTTAAAAATCGCCTTTTTTAATCATTGGGTAGAATGAGCAACTAATTTGGCGTGGTTCGTAAATACATTTTCAAGCGTAATTTTTTTATTATTAACCCACACTCGACTATTCAACTAACTTGTTTGTCCTCTATACACATTAAATCGCTTTGGCATCTAAAGTTTGCGCAATATTCCACAAAGCACTGATTGCAGGGTCATTTAACTCTTTCCTTAATACTGCCAAACCAATATCAAACCCATCAGGTGCTTGCATTTTTGGTGTTAGTATTTGTACTTTATCTTGCAGCGGGCTGTTATCTAGTACTATTTTAGGGACCATTGCGACACCTAACCCTAAGCTCACCATAGATACCATTGCTTCGTGCCCAGCAACTTGTGCGTAAATTTTCCCGTGAATATTATTTTTGCGCCACCAGTGTTCTAACCTTTGGCGAGAAAAACCTTGTTCTGGCACAATAAATTCTAAATCAGACCAATTAATGTCATCACTATTTTGTGTTAGTTTTTGTGTGATCGGGCATTGAATTTTTGGTCCAATTAATAAAAGTGGAGAGTGCCCTATATCTACAAAAGCAATTTGCGCCGGTAACTTATTTGGCTTAGCTGCAATAGCCATTAATTCATGCCCATCTAACACACGGTTTATAGCAAGTGCAGGGTCGCCTGTATTTAATGTTATTTCTATATACTGATGCTGCGCACGAAGTTGCTCTAATATTTGATGTAAAAAACTATAAGATGCAGTAACCGAGCAATAGATACTTACTTTGCCGTAAATATGTTGTTGTGGGTCTTTTACATCCGTTTTAAAACGCTGCCAATTAGCAAGCGTTGCTGTGGCGTAATCAATAAACGACTCACCTTCACGCGTTAATTTAACACTGCGGTTATCGCGTACAAATAATGCAACACCTACCTCTTCTTCCAAGTGTTTTATATTGCGGCTCAAAGTGGGTGCGCTTATGTGGCAAAGTTCGCTTGCGCGCCCAAAGTGGAGCGTTTTAGCCAGCGCTAAAAAGTAGTTCAAATGTTTATGATCCATGCCAAACCCAGTGTTTCATATTATGAAACACTTTAATTCAAATATATCATTTTACGCAAGCAACGATTTTACATATGGTGTTTGTAAGCGCAATAAACTTTGCGCATCTAACAAACATGACTTTATAGGACACTAACAATGGCGAATTATTTCAATACCTTACCTTTACGCGAGCAACTAGCGCAATTAGCGCAATGTGAATTTATGGACGCAGGCGAATTTGCCGATGGCGTTGACGCACTTAAAGGCAAAAAACTAGTTATTGTAGGCTGTGGTGCACAAGGTTTAAACCAAGGCTTAAACTTACGTGACTCTGGTTTAGATGTTTCTTACACATTACGCGCATCAGCTATTTCTGAGCGTCGCCAATCATTTTTAAATGCATCTGAAAACGGTTTTACTGTTGGTACTTATGAAGAATTAATTCCTACAGCTGACGTAGTACTTAACTTAACGCCAGATAAACAACATACCGCTGTAGTAAGTGTAATTATGCCACTTATGAAAAAAGACTCTACCCTTGCTTACTCTCATGGCTTTAATATTGTTGAAGAAGGCATGCAAGTACGTGAAGACATTACTGTAATCATGGTTGCACCTAAGTGTCCTGGTTCTGAAGTACGTGAAGAATACAAACGCGGTTTTGGTGTGCCAACTCTGATCGCAGTTCATCCAGAAAATGACCCTCAAGGTCTTGGTTTAGCACAAGCTAAAGCGTATGCAGCGGGTACGGGCGGACATCGCGCAGGTGTACTTAAATCATCATTTATTGCTGAGGTTAAGTCTGACCTAATGGGCGAACAAACCATTTTATGTGGCATGTTACAAACTGGCTCTATTTTATGTTTTGATAAAATGGTAGAAAAAGGCGTTGATGCGGGTTATGCATCAAAACTAATTCAATACGGCTGGGAAGTAATTACCGAAGCACTTAAGTACGGTGGCGTTACTAACATGCTTGACCGCCTTTCAAACCCTGCAAAAGTAAAAGCGTTTGAACTAAGTGAAGAACTAAAACTAATTATGCGTCCGCTTTATAATAAGCACCAAGATGACATCATCGACGGCACCTTCTCACGCACCATGATGGAAGACTGGAATAACGATGATGTAAACTTACTTAAATGGCGCGGCGAAACAGCAGAAACTAACTTTGAAAAGACTCCTGCTGGCGATGTAGAAATTTCAGAACAAGAATTTTTTGATAACGGTATTTTAATGGTAGCAATGGTTAAGGCAGGTGTTGAACTTGCATTTGAAACCATGACAGCAGCCGGCATTATTGAAGAGTCGGCCTACTACGAGTCATTACACGAAACGCCATTAATCGCCAATACTATTGCGCGTAAAAAGCTTTTCGAAATGAACCGTACTATCTCTGATACTGCAGAATACGGCTGTTATTTATATAACCATGCATGTTTACCATTACTTGCTGATTTTATGAAAAACGTTGATACCGACATTATTGGTAAAGGCCTTGGCGAGCACAGCAACCAAGTTGATAACCAAACATTAATTCAAATTAATGCTGCACTGCGTGAACACCCTGTTGAAAAAGTAGGTGCAAAATTACGTGGTTACATGTCAGCAATGAAAAAAATTGTTTAATTGTAAATAATAAAAATTCGCTTGTTAGAAACCAAGCCCATATGTTTAACATATGGGCTTTTTTATACACATTCATAAAGCTTTAATGGTACTACGCTACCCTCAATTTATTTCTTGTAAGCAGTATTTAGCTCAAAATAAATAATGTGTTAATATAGCCCTCTACTCAGTTGTAAAATTAATTAATATCATGACGATACAAAACCTTTCTATTACTCAAAAAATCACAGCTTTAGGCAGTGTTATTGCTATATGTGTAGCCGCACTGATTGGTTTGACTTCCCTACACAGCTCAAAGGATATTATTGAGCGACGTATGATTGAGTCAGAGTTACCTAGCAAACTTCAAACAATCAGTAACCATGTAGGCGGTGAAATCAACGAGTTACTCGGTGCTGCTCAGCAACTATCATCAAACGAATTTGTTTTACAATGGGCTCAATCAAACAATCAAGATGACACCTTTTTATTGAAAGAATTAAATCGCGTGGCTCAGCAATACGATTTAGCCACCGCATCTTGGGCAAATAGAGAAACTGCACAGTATTGGAACCAAAATGGTTTTTTGCGTGTGTTAAAAAACGATGCAGCCGATGGCTGGTTCTTTGCTTTTAAGCAATCAAAACAGCCTTACTCTATCAGTATTTATCAAGAGTCAGCCAATGATGTGAAAATGTTTGTAAATCATCAGCAGGCTAATGGCACTGGTTTAGCGGGTCTTGCAAAAAGCATTACAGATATGCAAAAGCTGTTACAGCAATTTAAAATTGAGAAAACTGGCTTTGTATTTATTGCTGATAAAAGTGGATTAATTCAGCTCCATAAAGATGCCAGTAAAGTAGCTAAAATAAATATTGATGATTTATATACTGCAAACATTCACAGCCAACTATTTAATAGTAATGGCTTTGCACTAGAAGAAATTGACTTAAATGGGGAACCCACTCTTGTCGCTGCGACCCCAGTTAAAAACACCGATTTATATGTTGTAGCTCAAGTACCAAAAAGTGAAGTTTTCGCAAGTGTAAATACCCTTCAATGGCAAATTTTTACTTTTACAGTAATTACAGCATTAGTTGCTAGCTTGATTAGTTACTTACTTGCTCGTTCACTCTCATCTCCACTTTCTAAAATGGCTCAGTTGTTTTCACGCTTAGGTTCTGGCGATGCAAACTTAGCGTATCGTTTACCAGAATCAAGCCAGCCAGAGCTTAATAATCTAAGTGATGGCTTTAACCAGTTTATTAATAAAATAGAAACAGCGATTACTCAGGTTGCCAGCGAAAGCCGCGGTATTCGCCAAAGCTCCGATCATGTATTTGAACAAGCAAAACGAAACTCTCAAGCAATAGACAATCAAAAAGAACAAACAATATCTGTCGCAGCAGCAATCAACGAAATGGGCGCTACTGTGCAAGAGATAGCGCAAAGTGCTGCAAATACAGCTAAGTTAACCAATAGTAGCCGTGGAAGCACTATTCAAAGCCACAAACAGGTACTCCAAAGCCAAGCAACTATATCAGCTCTTGCCAGCGATATTGATGGCATAACAGAGCAAGTTACTTTGCTTTCTAAAAAAACTGTAGATATAGCAAGTATTGTTGACTCAATTAGAGGGATTTCGGAGCAAACTAATCTACTTGCTTTAAATGCGGCTATTGAATCTGCTCGCGCAGGCGAACACGGACGCGGTTTTGCTGTTGTTGCTGATGAAGTACGTGCACTGGCAAACCGTACATCGCAATCAACCACCGAAATTCAATCTATGATTGAAGAGCTTACGAGAATATCTGATGATGTAGTTAACGATATTAGTCAATCGAAAGATAAAGCTCAGCAAAGCGTTGGTGCTATGCAGAACTCGGTAGAATTACTTGATGAAATAACCGAAACTGCAAATCAAATAAACGATATGGCAACGCTTATAGCGACAGCAACGGAGCAACAAAGTAATGTGGTTGCCGATGTAAGTCGTAATATTGAGCAAATAAGCGAAATTAGCGATAAAGCAATGAGTGAACAAATCGATACAGAGCAAGCCATTCGCGACTTAGCAAACAGCGCACAAACACTTGATGCACTTGTAGCTACCTTTGAAAAGCACCGCTAAGCAGCTATAACATTACACGCCTGCTATGAGCAAAAACTATATTCGAAGATAGTTTTTGCTCATAGCTAATATGCTTAATTTATACAAACTAAGTGCTTTTGCTATCGCCGGTATTAAATGCTGAAACGTACGCTTCCTTTTTGGCTCTAGGGAGCTTTTTTAATTGATACTCAAGCTTACTTGCTTCACTTTTATTGCCCACTTGCTGATGGTGGATAAGTAAAAGAGGCCCTTTCCCTCTAAGGTTTTTAGCCCCTTTGCCAGCTTGATGAGTTGCAAAACGCTTTTCAACATTAGTGGTGATCCCTGTGTACCAATGACCAAATCGTGTTTCAACTATATATAAAAACCAAATAGACTCAGTTTTTAAAATATTCGTTTCAATATGCTGTAAACTTTTTTCATTATTAGTGGTCAAAACATTACCTTAACGCCCTTAACATAAAACAATTGCTTAAAAGGGTTTTACCTTCAGTGACTAATCGGTATCATGCAGATTATAAAAAATAAGGATCACAACTAACAATGCAGTCGTTAAAAACTTTTTCTCTTTGGCTTATCGTTGCTTTAACACTTAGCTCAGCAGCAGGTTGCTCTAGTTGGGTATACCGAATTAACATCCCACAAGGCAACTTTTTAGAGCAATCGGATATTGAAAAACTTCGTGTAAATATGACCCGAGAGCAAGTTGTTTATGTATTAGGTAGACCTATTGCCGAGGACGCCTTTGATAACAATACTTGGCGCTATGTTTACAGCTTTAATAAAGGCCGTAAAAACGAGCAACATAAAGAGCTGGTGATTAACTTTGAAAATGAAAAGTTAGTTTCAATCTCAGGTGATTATGACCAGCCTGAAAACTTTACTACACCGCTCGAGCAATAAACTTCTCAGGTAGTAAAAAAGGTGAGCATGACTCACCTTTTTTACTGGTTTACTTAAAAATCGTATACCATTTTAAACGACGTTAGCGTGTTATTTAATCTGTTAAATTGTTCGAGATTTATATCGATTGGCATTATTTCTCAAGTGGGCGACCACCCGTTATTTTATTAGCACGCCCCTCTTCTTTGGCTTTTTCTGCACGTTTTCTGCGAGCATCTTTAGGATCTGCAATTAATGGACGGTATATTTCTATACGGTCACCGTCTTTTAATTCATAGTTAGCTTTTACAGTTCGATTCCACACGCCTAATGTTAGCGATGTGGCATCTATTTCTGGGCACTTTTCTATAATACCCGACTGAATAACAGCTTGCTCGACTGTAGTCCCTTGCGGCACTTCAATTGATAAACACGTGGCCGTGGTCGGTAATGCAAAGACCACCTCAACATTAATCATACTCGCGCTCCATAAACCTGTTTTGCACGTTGAGTAAATGCACTCACCATATTTTTTGCTACATCGTTAAAAATCTTCCCAAAGGCAAGCTCTATTAACTTACTTGAAAATTCAAACTCTAGCTGCAAATGAACCTTACATGCTTTGGCGTCAAGCTCTTGAAAATGCCAGCGCCCTTTTAACGTTTTAAACGGACCATCAACAAGGCGCAGTAACACGGTTTGTTCATCAACAAAGGTGTTTTCGGTGGTAAACCACTTTTTTATACCCGCCTTAGATATTTCTAAACTCGCGGTCATGTTATTATCGTGCTGTGAAACAATTTTTGAGTCTGAGCAATTTGGTAAAAACTGTGAATAAGCTTCTACATCATTAACTAGATCAAACATCTCTTTAGTGCTGTACATAACCAGCGCACTTTTTTCTATTTGTGGCATACTCACTCCCAACTGTGTGGGCGAATTTTAGCAAGCTTTGCGCGTTTCCCCAAATTTTCATGCTGCTTAAATTAAAGCTTAATTTTAAAAGCATTATTAAAAAAATCGATGTAAAACATCTCACATTACGTATATTATAGGGCACTATGGCTAAGAAAAATTCATCAAAATCGACAAGTAATACCATCGCGCTAAACAAAAAAGCGCGACATGAGTATTTTTTACACGATAAGTTTGAAGCGGGTGTTGAACTACAAGGCTGGGAAGTTAAAAGTATCCGAGCTGGTAAGGTGAACATCACTGAAACTTATATTCATCTTAAAAATGGCGAAGCATTTTTACTTGGCAGTCAAATTCAGCCACTTATAAGTGCATCGACCCATGTAATTTGCGACCCGCTACGTTATCGTAAATTGCTATTAAGCAGACGCGAACTTGACCGTTTATTCGGTGCAACAGAACGCGATGGCTATTCTTTAATAGCCACAGCTATGTACTGGAAAAACTGCTGGGTAAAACTTGAGTTTCATTTGGCAAAAGGTAAGAAATTACACGACAAACGCGAAGACGGTAAAGATAAAGACTGGTCGCGTGAAAAAGAACGCTTAATGAAGCATAAAGCATAAATAAAAACGCCTAATTTATTAGGCGTTTTTAATTTCACCTATATAAAAATTCAAATAATAGCAATTCGCTTAATTAAGTAATCTACTTTGAAATAAGAAAATCGTGTCGATAACAAGACAAAACTAGTTATTTAGCCATTCTCAGCAATTGCTCCTGCATTATCCTACCTCCTGTATCTATGCAGTCGTAAATCAGAAAATTTTCAACGCCTTTAGCATTAGCTTTAATCCCTCAAATTGTTTAAGTATTATTGCGAATTGGTATTCATAATTAAATAAATTAAAAGCAGAAAAACAAACATAATTTTTTAATTTATAGAAATAAATTATTACAAATTATTTTAATCATTAGCTATTCCACACATGGCTTCATCTAGCTATATAACAATTATTAACCCTATGTCCTATTCACGCTTAGTTTCGCCTAGAAAACAAAGTATAAATAAGGTCATAAAACCCACAAAAAAGCATTAAAACCAATACTTAAATCATAAAACAAGTCAATTGCTAACACTTAAGTTACATGATATTAATGCATGCGCTTGTTAAGCAAATAAATTCATAATATATCAACAAGGACTTAAGGATGAAGCAATTAACTGCATTTACACCGAGTATTATTGTGGGCGCAACACTCGCATTATCAGCAGGTTTTACAACTACAACTTACGCAGCTGAAGAAGCTAAAAAAGTAGAGCGAATTCAGGTTACTGGTTCTCGTATTAAGCGAACCGATATTGAAGGGCCTTCTCCGGTGCAATCAATCGGTAGAGCTGAAATCGAAAACATGGGTTACGATAATTTACAGCAACTTCTAGAAAGAATGCCTGTAGCAGGTAGCGGTACTTTCTCTACTCGTGGTAACAACCAAGATTCAACCGCTAACGGTTCAGCTGCAGTAAGCTTACGTGGCTTAGGAGCCGATGCAACACTGGTACTAATTAATGGTCGCCGTGTATCAATTAGTGCCTTTGCTGAAGGTATCACCAACTCATTTGTAGATATTAACAGTATTCCTGTTTCTGCTATTGAACGTATCGATATACTAAAAGATGGCGCTTCAGCTATCTATGGCTCTGATGCAGTAGCGGGTGTAGTTAACGTTATCTTAAAGAAAGATATTGATGGTGTTGAGATTAACCTAGGCTATGGCGGTACAGATGGTCCAAATTATGAAGAAACAACAGCAAGCATAGTTTGGGGTACTACAAGCGAAAAAAGTAGTGCGTCAGTTATCATTGATTACTTTAAAAACACCTCTCTTTCTTCTGATGAAATGGGTAGCCTTGGTACTGCAAACCAAGCTCCTTATGGTGGTGAGGATTTCCGTTCATCTCGAGGTTTCCCAGGCTACTTTATCGTCGATGACGTTAAAACAATCGACCCTGCCTGTCCTGTTGAAAATGCAACTTCAAGTGGTAGCTGTTTATTTGATTACGGCCCATATGGATATGTTGCCCCAGCATCTGAGCGTGTAGGCGCTATTTCACAATTTGAATACCGCTTTGATAACGGTATTACTGGCTTTTTAGAAATGGCTGTTCAGCATAACAGTTCTGTCGCTGCAGGTGCACCAACACCACTTGACGAAGATGCAGGCCTGACGGTACCCGCTAATCATCCAAACAATCCATTTGGTGAAGACATTCAAATTGGTCGTTACCGTACAGTAGATGCAGGCGCTCGACAATGGGACATTGAGTCAGACACCTTACGCTTTGTTGCTGGGTTAAAAGGCGAAATAAACGATTGGAGCTGGGAGACAGCGGTACAAAAAGGTCGCAGTAAATCACTACAAACAGGCGATCGTACACAAGGCTGGGTACGCACCGATTTCTTACAACAAGAAATTGATGCCGGTAACTATAATCCATTCGGTGGCACATATAACGACCCAGCTGTAATTGACAGAATCACAACCAGCTTAGTGCGTCGCGGTGAGTCTCATATGACCTCTTTTGACGCTAACATTACAGGTGAAGCGTTTAGTTTTGGTGGCGAAGCTGTAATGATGGCCGCCGGTATTGAGTACCGTGAAGAAGATGTAAATGATATCCCTGATGATCAATTTCAACGTGGCTTAATATTTGGTACTGAATCAGTATCAGCTTCTGCTGATCGTGAACAATACGCTGCATATGTTGAGTTCTCAATCCCACTTGCTGAAAACCTCGAACTACAATTAGCCGGTCGTTACGATGATTATAGCGACTTTGGTACAACTACAAATCCAAAAATAGCTCTGCGCTGGGCACCGACTGATGAAGTAACGGTTCGTGGTTCTTGGGCGCAAGGCTTTAGAGCGCCTTCATTAGCGCAAATAGGCTTAGGTCCATCACAAAAAAGCCAATTTTTTGTTGATACACAGCGCTGTGAACAAACAGGATTAGATTGCCAAGCACTTGATTACAATATTGAGTTCTCTGGTAACCCTGATTTACAAGCAGAAGAGTCAGAATCATGGAACGTGGGCGTTATCTGGGCACCTACAGCTGAGTTTGGTTTAAGTGTCGATGTATGGAGTATTACTCAAGATAACAAAATCGATGAAGAAGAATTTGGTCCTATTTATGCTGCAGAATGTGGTAACCAAAATAGTACCGTATGTGTTCGTTTAGCCCCTACAGGCGGTGCAAGCTTAGGCACAATACAAAAAATACACAGCACATTTAAAAATTTATCATCGCAAGAAGTGTCTGGTGTTGATGTTTCAGCAAACTATAACCACTCTCTTGATGACTTAGGTTTACTTAAATTTAATTTAGAGTGGGCATATCAAGATAAGTTTGAAAAAGATGGTCGTGATTACACGGGTGAATATGGCTACCCAGAGCATCGCTTTATTTTCTCAACCAACTGGGAAATTGGTGAGTTTAACACCAATGTAAATATCAGTTATGTAGGTGAATTTGAAGATACGCCTGATATCGACTTTGATGGCAATTTAGACTTTGATAGCAATACTTCACGTATGATTGACTCGCAAACGCTTGTTGATTTACAAACGTCGTACCGTATTACTGAGTCAGCTAAGATATCTTTAGGTGTTAATAACTTATTTGATGAAGAGCCACCATTTGCAATTGGTGATGGCGATGGCGATTTATACGGTTATGCATCAGCTGTGCATAATCCTCGTGGTCGCTACTTGTACACTAAAGTAAGCTTTTCTTTCTAAATAAAAGACACAAAAAAACCGCCAATTGGCGGTTTTTTTATTTAAAACTAGGGGCTAAATTATAGCTCGCCTTCGTTTTCAGATAAGAACTTAGCAACGCCTTCAGGGCTTGCGTCCATACCTTTTTTACCTTCAGTCCAACCAGCAGGACATACTTCACCGTGCTCAGTGTGGAACGCTAGCGCGTCAACCATGCGAAGCATTTCGTCGATGTTACGACCTAGTGGTAAATCGTTCACTACTTGGTGACGTACATTGCCTTCTTCGTCGATTAAGAATGAACCACGAAATGCAACACCCGCTTCTGGGTGCTCAACGTCATACGCTTTACAAATTTCGTGTTTAACATCTGCAACTAGTGCGTATTGAACTTTACCAATACCGCCGTCTGCAACAGCAGTGTTACGCCATGCGTTATGTGAGAATTGTGAATCGATAGAAACACCAATTACTTCTACGCCACGCTTTTGAAACTCTTCAAAACGCTTATCAAATGCAATAAGTTCAGAAGGACATACAAACGTGAAATCTAGTGGGTAAAAGAAGATAACTGCTTTTTTACCTTTAATTGTTTCATGAAGGTTATAGCTATCTACAATTTCACCGTTACCAAGAACAGCTGCAGCGGTAAAGTCTGGTGCCTGGCGGCCTACTAATACACCCATTTTATTCTCCAAATATTTTGAGTTTGTTTTCAATTGCTTTCGCAATGCTGGTACTTATATGGGCGCTAAAAATTAAAAACCAATAGCGCACACATATAATTAATTGGCATTCTAAAGTTATTCACTACAAAAGAACAATCGCATTTAACGATGTGAGCAATCGAAAATAACGAACACTTACAACTTGCACTAATCTGCTTGGATAATAGGTCTATTTTTAAGTGTGAATTGCGTTGTAATTAGATAGAAATTTTGACGTTACTGAAGAAGGGTTAATACATTAAATTGTTTAAAAATTCATATAATGCGGTATTAATTTTTACAGATACAAAAAAACCTGCAAATGCAGGTTTCTCGTTTAGATTTAATCCATTATATCTGAGGGCATATCGCCACGGATTTTTTGCCAAATTTCACCTGTTTGATGACCGTATTTACGCATCATCGAAATAGCACCATCGTGCTCTTTATTTTCTGCCAAGATTGTTAAATCTTTATAAAACTGACGAGCAAGTTCACGAGTTCCGGCATCAGAGAAGTAATGACAACCAATCTTTGAATAAAAGCCTCTAAAACCGTTGAGTATTAATACATAAATACGGTTATTACCCGCAACGGCTAATTCGTGATGAACTTTATAATCGTAGTCAGCAAATGCCTGCGCAGTATCTTCTAGCTCATGACTTTGTGATAAAATTTCAATTACACGTTCAGGATTTAACTTAATTGCAGCACGTGTATAAATAGCACTAATATTAGTACGTGCAGATAAAAGCTGATCTGTCAGCTCTGGCATCTTGTCTTCATCTAAGCGCGCTAGTGTTTCAAGAATATTTAAACCAGATGTCTCCCAAAAGTTATTTACTTTTGTTGGTTTACCATGCTGAATTGTTAACCAACCATCACGTGCTAAACGCTGTAATACTTCTCTCAAGGTCGTTCTTGTTACACCAATTAACTCTGAAAGTTCTCGCTCGGCAGGTAGAATTGAACCTGGAGGGAAATCGCCGTTCCAAATAGATTCAACTATATATTCTTCAGCAAATCCTGCTGGGCTTTTCGCTTTAAAAATTCTCATCCAGTTCCCACTCGAATTAATCAACACTCATCGTTTTACACGAATAACTGACTGATTGTACCAGACGAAGCATAACTAACAAGTAAAGTCAGGTATATAAATAAGCAAATGAGTAGAAATTAAAGATTAATAAATAATAAAATTTAGGTTTCTCTAATATAGCTACAATGTATAAATATACAGAGCAATATTCACTGTAGGTACATTGTAATTGTTGGTGTTTTGTATTTACACCATACTTAGCTGAATCAACTTAATACACATAAGTACATTAAAAAGGAACACCTATGCAACAGAGCGTTCTAGCAGCAACTTTAAAGAATTGATTTGGCAATGCACCAATGTGATATAAGTAAGCGATATAACTAAGCTTATGTATAAATGGGAACTAACTAGAGCATCATGTAACCTCTGCTGAGGCTGTATTGAGTGGTCAAAAATTTCATCTTATAAAAAGCGACTTCGGTAGCTTTTTTTTCCTTTTTGTTGCCGCATACATTATCCTAGGTCATAATCTAACGTCTTATTTAAACGCGGAATTTTTATGAACTGGCTTGCGCAATTACCCACCCAACGTACCCCGTGGCTTTTATTTACAGCTATCGTTTTTTTACTTGAAGCGACCGCCCTTTTCTTTCAATACCAAATGGGATTGGCACCTTGCATAATGTGCATATATCAACGTACAGCTGTACTGGGCCTATTAGGCGCAGGAATTGTAGGTGCAACTAAACCACAGAGCAAAGCAGTTCGTGCATTAGCGTATGTAATTTGGGGTGTATCGAGTGTTTGGGGATACCTTATAGCTCGCGAGCATATTGATATGCAAACCACCACAGACCCTTTTGCATTTAGCTGTGAGTTTGAACCGAACTTCCCGTCGTTTATGCCGTTACATGAATGGATACCTAGCTTTTTTCAGGCGACCGGGGATTGTGGAAATATAGATTGGCAATTTATTGGTTTGAGCATGCCTGCTTGGATGGAAATTATATTTGGGATTTTCTCACTAACACTATTTATTATAGTTATTGGCCGTTTATTAATTAAAAAGTCGATTTGATATGTTTACATTTTTTTCAAGCCAATTAGATGAGCTTAAACACCTAAAAGTACGCAAGCGTCAGGACGTAATAGCACTTTCTTTAAATATGCTATCGCCAACAGATAAAGTGTTACTACGTATAATAAAATTATTGTTACTTAGCCCATTATTTTTAATATTTACGGTATTTAAAGGCTGGATATTAATCCCATTTTTAATACTCGGTGGGCTTTGCTATCCGCTATTAACAACACCTATTGAAATTAACTTTGCTAAAAAGCACTTAAACGAAGCGCTAAAACAATTTAATCAGGGCGTATAACGCCCTGATTATTACTTACTCGCTTTAAAGTGATATTTTCCCTTCTAATTTGGCTAATAGCTTTTTACCAATTCCTTTAACTTTCGATAAATCACTGACGCTTTTAAATTCGCCGTTTTCTTCACGGTAATCCACAATTGCCTGCGCTTTTTTCTTACCTATACCCGGTAGCTTAGCAAGCATACCTGCATCAGCATTATTTATACTAATTGTCTCAACTTGAGACATTTGCTTAGTTACTTCCGATAGTTGTGCGTATACGGTAGTTGCAGGTAGTAAGCATAATAAGCTTATTATGAATAAATTTTTTAACGTTTTCATTAAACTTGTCCCTATTCTTCTTTTCTTAATTTTGAATGTTGCTCAGGAAAACTAAAAAGTAAGGAACTGAAAAGCTCATCACTTAAAGTGTATCTAAACGCATTATCACTATAATCCGAAATCCTGAAAATGCAGCTGGTACAACTAGTGATTTCTTAACTAAAGTAAAGTTACCGTTTTTTGTCAAATTTGACTCTTAAAAATTAATACTTCGCGCTTGCAAATTCACTTACAAACCATTACTGTACATAAAAACAGTAATCTAATGGTTTTTACAAACCACGGTGCCAAGCAATTTTGCAGGAGAAATCATGGCTGTTGTTGTTAAATATGTTGTAGAACGAAACGGAGTCGAGCGTATGACGTTTACTACCAAAAAAGAAGCTGATGCTTATGACAAGATGCTCGATATAGCAGAATCACTTGAGCTAATGCTAGAAAAGGTAGACGTACCGCTTAGTGAGCAACAAATTGAATCACTTGCTTTAGAAATAGCGAAAAGCAAAGATGACTTTATGACCATATTGAAGGGCGGCAAAGATCCGGTTGTTACCAAAGCGCCAGCGAAAAGTAAAAAGTCAGATAACGTTGCATCAATTGAAGATAACAACGATAAAAAAGCAAGTTAACTCGTAGATTGCCCTCTCCTCGGACGGGACAAACTAAATAAAAAAGGGAGCAACTTAGTTGCTCCCTTTTTTATTATACCAATTCGCTTCATTAAGTGATCTATTTTGAGGGTGGAAAAACGTGTTGATAACTAGGCAAAAAATTCGATATTTAGCTGTTCTAAATGAGAATTTTTTAACGCCTGTAGCAACACGTTTAGCCCCGCAAAATGATTAAATATTATTGCGGATTGGTATTACTTACTACTCATTTTAAAATAAATAGTAATTGCTATTTAAAGCTCTTTTTCTACTTCATCAAATAAAGCAGTGATGTTTTGCTCTGGCTCTTTTGTTACTAAGCTAACAACAACAATTGCGATACTCGCTAAAATAAAGCCAGGTACTATTTCATACATAAAGCTACTTAAACTTTCACCATTAATAGTAAACGGACCATAAATCCAAACAAGCACTGTAAACGCACCTACTAACATACCAGATAAGGCGCCAGCAAAATTCATACGTTTCCAATAAAGGCTAAACAATACAAGTGGTCCAAAAGCAGCACCAAAGCCTGCCCATGCATTACTTACTAGGTCTAAAATAGAGCTATCTCTGTCGTACGCTAAATAAATTGCAAACAGGGCAACAAATGCAACACTAATTCGACCAACAGTAACTAATTCAAAGTCGCTAGCATCTTTACGTAAAAATGTTTTATATAAATCTTCAGTCAATGAACTTGAGCTTACTAGCAATTGTGATGAGATAGTACTCATGATAGCAGCCAAAATTGCAGCTAGTAAAAAGCCAGCAATAAGTGGATGGAACAATAACTCAGAAAGAATTAGGAAAATCGTTTCAGGATCTTCAACTACAATATTATTTTCGTAAGTATAAGCAGCACCAAATATACCAGTACCAACAGCACCAAGGGCAGCAACAATCATCCATGTCATACCAATACGGCGAGCTTTAGGCATATCCTTAACACTACGTACCGACATAAAACGAACGATGATATGTGGTTGACCAAAATAACCTAAACCCCATGCCATTGCAGAAATAATACCTAATGCAGAGCCTGCTCCAATCCAGTTAAGCATATCTGGATTTACACTATGTAAAGTAGACTCCAGAGGTTGTTCAAGTAAAGAGTATGCAACGGTAGGCACTAGAATCAGTGCGATGAACATAATACAACCTTGCACGAAATCAGTTAAGCTAACCGCTAAAAAACCACCAAACAAAGTGTATAAAACAACGACACCCGTTGTAATGTATAAACCCACTTCATAACTTAGACCAAATGAGCTTTCAAACAATTTTCCGCCGGCTACAACACCAGATGACGTGTAAAGAGTAAAGAAGACTATAATCACAACAGCTGATACAACACGTAATAAGTTTGACTTATCATTGAAGCGATTTGAGAAGTAATCTGGGATTGTTATAGAGTCATTTGCTTTTTCAGTGTACACACGTAATCTAGGTGCAACTAACAGGTAATTTAACCAAGCACCAATCACCAAACCAATTGCTATCCATGTACTACTAAAACCAGTAACAAACATCGCACCAGGTAGGCCCATTAAAATCCAGCCACTCATGTCAGATGCACCTGCAGATAGTGCAGCAACACTTGGTGATAGATTTCGTCCACCTAACATGTAACCTGATACATCGCCAGTAGATTGCTTATATGCATATAGTCCGATACCTAACATTACAACAAAATATAATGCTAGTGAAATAATCATTCCTGTTTCCAAATTAGCCTCCGCATAATTATTAATAACAGGCTCTTGATCCGAATATTGACTCTTAAAATATTATAATAAAGACACTATTAGGATAAAAACCATTCTCGCTGACTATATCATGCCTAACAATAAAATCTCCAACTTGTTGCTTCCAGCTGATATAAAAATACTCATGTTGAATAATTTTAAAGCGAATTGGTAAAATATAATAAATTAAATAGAAGAAACACCTTAATTTATAATGATAATTTATTAATCATGCAAATATACGTAATGCTATTTCAAGTCATTTCCCATATATTATTACAATAATCAATTACATTACTTTTACGGAACTGTTTATGTATTTTTACGCTGCACGCCAACCTATTTTAGACAGAGATAAGAAGCTTATTGGGTATGAGCTTTTATTCCGTGATGGTGTTGATAACGTATTTCCTGATATAGATGGTGACGAAGCAACAACACGACTTATAGAGGGTAGCCAGTTTAACTTTGGCTTAGAAGATTTAACCGATAACAAACCTGCCTATATAAATTTCACGTTAGAAACACTATTAAAGGGTTACCCTACATTATTGGGTAAAGACACTATAGTTGTAGAAATACTTGAAACTATCCAGCCTGGTAAGCGTTTATTAGCTATCGTTAAAGATTTAAAAGATAAAGGTTACACAATCGCTCTTGATGACTATATCCACCAACCTGTATGGCAGCACTTTTATCCATTCATTGATATTATCAAAATCGACGTTTTAACTAATGATATGGACACAATAAAAGCTATTTTTAACGACTTAAAACCACATTTACATATTAAGTTACTTGCTGAAAAAGTAGAAACCTACGAAATTTACCAACAAACTTTGGAAGTTGGATTTGATTATTTTCAAGGGTTTTTCTTCTCAAAACCTGAAATGGTACAGAGTAAAGCTCTACCGCCTTCAGGAATAGCATTAGCAGAATTACTTTACGAAACATCAAGCACAGATATGGATCTTAGAAAAATCACCAATGTGTTTGAGAGTGATGTAAATCTATCTTATAAGTTACTTAGATATTCAAATTCGGCAGCGTTTACTAAGCGGGCTGAAATAAGTACTATTAAGCAAGCTCTTATAGTGCTTGGCGCCAATGAAATTAAAAAGCTATTGTCATTACTGTTTGCAGCACAAGTATCAGCAGACAAACCTGTAGAGCTAATTAGGCTATCGCTTACGCGCGCTCGATTTGCTGAACTACTCGCTATATCTCATGGACAATTTAAAGATACCGGCATGGCATTTTTAACCGGTATGATGTCTCTTATGGATGCTATTTTAGATGAGAGTATGGAAAGCGTGATGAAAAAGCTTCCACTTTCTAATGATATAAAAGCAGCGCTATTAAACGACGAAGGCTTATTGGCAAAATATTTAAACTTAGTTAAGTATTATGAACAAGCAAACTGGTCAGCTGCAAACGAACTAACGAAAGAGCTAAACCTAGGAGAAAAAGTTCCCGATGCCTATCACGAAGCGCTAGCTTGGGTTAATGAACAAATACAGTTAGTAGTTAACGAAAAATAAAAAAACTGAACTCTGGTTAAGATATTTACTAATATATTAAGTCATAATGATATTTAAATTTATTTTTCTCTAGCCAGGGATTTTCAGTGAAAACAAGGCGAACTTACGCGTCAATAGTTGGCCTTTTGCAAGTAAATTCAACGTAGTTAGAGCTGAAAATAGCTGCTAGAGATAGATTTATTATCCAGACTTCAGGTTAAATATATAAACAGCAAATAAAAACGCCAGCATTTAGCTGGCGTTTTTATGAGTGGCTTTTCAATTATAAACTTTCTAAAAAGTCTTCATCAAAATCAGCTGGCTCTTCTTTTATAGGTGGGTTGCCATCGTACAGCTCATAAATTTGACGCTGGAAGTAAATATCTTTTACAAATAAGTACGGATCAAGTGAATCATTTAGTAACCCTTCTTGTGGGATTAATGATGCACGCGCCTCAACGGCTTTTAAAACAAACACTAGAATAGTTTGTGGAGTCGTTAGCGCAACTTCAGGCAATACAAAGTTGTCGACTACATCACCGGTCAGGTTACGTGCTGTTGTAGGACCCATGCCAGGTAGCATTAAATAAGCGCCATCACCCACGCCCCATACACCTAACGTTTGTCCAAAGTCTTCATCTACAATTTCAAGACCAAGTGAACTGGCAACATCAAAAATACCAAAAATACCAACCGTAGAGTTAACTAAAAAACGCGCTAAGCTCACACTTGCATTACCCGGCTTACCTTGCAAACCCGCATTAATCATATCGACAGGTGCTGTAATATTACCTGTAAAATTAACAATACCGTTTCTTACCGGTACAGGCGTTACTTCAACATAACCTACAGCAACTGGGCGCAATAAATAAGCATCCAGTACATCCATATTAAAGTCGTATAACGGACGATTAATACTTTGCAGCGGATCTCTGTCATCTACTTTGCTTTGTGGTACTTGAGCACACCCGGCTAGTATCAATAAACATAAAAAAGTAAAACTGTGTTTTAACATCTAACGTCCTTAAGGTATTAATGTATCAATTTGAAGTTGGTAGTCACTTACACTTTCACGCTTTAACGACTCTGAATGACCTTCTAGCTCACCAGAACTTGGCATAACCGAGTCATCTATAGAAATACGCGCCGAAATAATAATATTTTCTGCGCTAGATAAGTTAAGTCCTGCAACCATTGCACTACTATCACTCAACTCAACTGTAATTGGAAATGAATAATTAGCGAGTTTAACAGCAGCTAATGGCATTGGCGAACCACTTGCTGCTTTTGCAAATATAAACAAGATACCGTCTTTTGGCTGTTTATCTATAAGCTCTTTTGCAATGTCGACTGTAACTGCAATAGCACCCGTTGTAGTAACTGGCATAACAGAGCCATCCGTTTGCATTTGCTTCTCTATATCAGCGATACGCTCAGAGATCATGCTATAACGAGAATCATTTTTTTCCATACTCGCAAGTAAAACTTCAAATGCAGCTTTGGCTTGAGGCCAATCTTTACGTTCATAAGCAATGAGTGCTAATAACGAAATTGCATCTAAATTGGTAGGCTCAACTTTTAGTACTTTTGAGAGCATACCTGCCGCACGGGTCATATTAGCTTCGCTGCCTTCTAATAATAAAACTTGGCTATAACTAATAAGTACCTGCATATTATCAGGATTCATACGTAGTGCTTTATCAAATGACTGCTGCGCCATGTCAAATTCATTAAGCGACATAGCAACTCGTCCAAGTAGCATCCAAGCGACTTCGTCATCACCTGAGCGGCTAAGCTTTGTACGAAGTGCCAATGCAAAAGCCTGCAGCTCATTTTGGCTAAGTGGCTCACCTTTTTGCATTACAGCACGCTCGCCGTAATCAGCTAAATTATCCATTGCATCATGCCAAGCCGAAATTTGCTGCTGACTACCCGTTAAACCATAAAAAACACCTGTTAGAGCAAGAACAAATGCGCCACCAGTTAAAGCAAAAATACGATTATTACCTTTGCTGTTTAGTGATTTTTCTGGTGATAACTCATTCAATAAACGGCGTTTTAATTCAATAATTGATTCTGCATGATTTACGGTATCAATACGCTGATTATCTAAATCGGTTTGTAAATCAACTAAACGCTGCTCATAAATGCTAATTAGCTCAGCATTGGCGTTATGAGTAATTGTTTGAACGCGCTCTTTTTTTAAAAAAGGCAACATCACAAACCCAAGAGCAACCAGTGTGAGTAAAGCAAAACACGCCCACATTAAAATCATTTAACTTTGCTCCTGACGTTTATTTTGTTCAATTAGCTTAGCTAACAGCATTTCGTCGTCACTGCTCCACGTTTGTTTTACTGATGCTTTTCGCTGGCGAATAACAATAAAACCAAAGCCGACTATGACAATTAACACAGGTAATACCCAAAGTACTAAAGTCGCTGGTGTAACTGGTGGGTCGTAATGAACAAAATAGCCAAAGCGGTCAATCATGTAATCAATCACTTCGTCTTTGCTCTTACCTTCTTTAACCAATACGAGTACTTTATCGCGCAAGTCTTTAGCAACCACAGCGTCAGAGTCCGCAATGTTTTGGTTTTGACACTTAGGACAGCGCAGCTCTTTAGTTAGCTCTTCAAACAATATTGCTTGTTTGTTGTTATCAAATTGATAGCGATCTTGCTCTGCAAACGCACAGATGCTTACAAAAAGGCTAAGCGTAAGTAGTAACCATTTCATTATTTAAGCTCCTGCATAATTGGCGCAAATTTAGCTCGCCATACTCGCGGGTTTATATCGCCCGTGTGATGCAACAAAATAGTGCCGTTTTTATCGACTAAAAATGTTTCAGGCGCACCCGAAACACCTAAATCCAACGACAAAGTACGATGTAAATCCAAGATATTAAATTGATATGGGTCACCCGCACGTTGCAGCATATCGCTCACTTCTGTTCGAAGTGATTGCATATCAAACGGGCCATCAAAGTCAGCGTCGTAACCTTGTACGTAATAAAGCCCAATAATTTTAACGCCTTGCTCACGTAACTTAGTTAAATAACCAAGTTCAACTAAACATGTTGGGCACCAAGTACCCCATACATTTAGTAAGTAAACTTCGCCTTTTAAAGACTCGTTGGTCCACGGCTTATTGTCTTGCATTAAATCAGGTAGATTAAATGCTGGCATTTCTTGACCTAACCGACCCGTTTGAATTTCACGAGGATTAGCAAAAAGGCCTTGGTATAAAAATACACATACAAAAGCAAATACTAAAAGCGGCGCAATAGCTAAAATTTTACGGTTCATAAAACATTCTCCGATGCAGCTCTACGCGCTGTTTTAGCTGATGTGCGGTAGCGTTTATCAAATAAAATCATAAATCCAGCAAGGGAAATAAGCACACCGCCAATCCACATCCAACGAACAAACGGTTTATGATAAATGCGAAGTGACCATGCACCTTGGCTCAACTGCTCACCTAACGCTAAGTATAAATCACGTGTAAAGCCTGCATCTATGGCCGCCTCGGTCATAAACTGCATACCAATATCATACTTACGTTTTTCGGCGTGTAAGCGTGTTACTAGCTCATTGTTTTTAAGCACCGATACAACACCAGCATGACCACTGTAGTTCGGCCCGCGAATAGTTTTAACACCATCAAAACGATATTCATACTCGTTAAGCTGAACTGTGTCGCCTTGCTTCATCGATACGTCACGCTCAACTGAATACGCCGATGTAAGCGTTACACCCGCAATAACAAACGAAATACCAATATGCCCAAGCACCATAGCCCAGTAACTTACACCTAAGCGTTTTAAACCTTCTTTTAAGGTGCCGTGTACAGCAGATTTAGTGTAAATGTCGATGCCAGTTGATATTGCAATCCAAACCGCAAGTGTTGTAGCTAGTAGCGTAAGTGGTTTTACTAAATCGTAACTTGAAAACAACCAAGCACAGGTAATCACTACACTGGCTAATACGCCCATTAATATTTTGTTTTGTAAGAAAGCCCATTTATTTTGCTTCCAGCGTAAAAATGGTCCTATCCCCATCAAAATAGCAAACGGGACTAAAATTATTGCAAACATCTTATTAAAAAACGGTTCGCCAATAGAAATACTGCCCAGGCCCATTTCTTTATGAACCATAGGTAATAACGTACCCAGCAATACAATTAATGTAGCAACTACTAAAAATATATTATTGAGCCATAACGCCACTTCGCGTGATACAAACTTGTATCGACCTTCACTATGTACTTGTGATACACGCAGTGCATATAACGCTAAGCCACCACCTACAACAATGCCTAAAAAGGCGAGTATAAATAAGCCACGATCAGGGTCTGTAGCAAAAGCATGCACCGATACAATAATACCCGAACGCACAATAAAGGTGCCTAACAAGCTTAATGAAAATGCTGCGATAGCAAGTAGTACGGTCCACGATTTAAATACACCACGTTTTTCGGTTACGCTTAATGAGTGTAGTAATGCTGTTGCAACAAGCCATGGCATTAATGATGCGTTTTCGACTGGATCCCAAAACCACCAGCCGCCCCAGCCAAGCTCTGAATATGCCCACCAGCTACCAATTGTGATTCCTAGAGTTAAAAAGCCCCATGCAGTCATTGTCCACGGACGTGACCACTTAGCCCATGTGTTATCAAGCTTACCGGTTAACAACGCAGCAATAGCAAAAGAGAAAGCGACTGATAGCCCTACATAACCCATGTACAATAATGGCGGGTGAATAATCATGCCCGGATCTTGAAGTAACGGATTTAAATCACGCCCTTCAACAGGGAAATAAGGAAGTAGGCGCTCAAACGGGCTTGAAAGTAGTAAGGTGTACATCATAAAACCTACACCTAAAAAACCAAGTACGCCCAATACGCGAGCACGTAGCACCCAAGGTAATGATTTAGAACGCGCAGCGACAACTGCAGTCCAACCAGCTTGCATTACTAACCACAGTAAAATAGCGCCTTCATGGCCGCCCCACGTAGAGGTGATTTTGTAATACCAAGGTAGTGTACTACTTGAATGATATGCCACATACGATACGGTAAAATCATCCGTTACACTGGCGTAAATAAGTGCTGCAAAAGAGATTAAAACAAAAGCGAATTGCCCAATTGCTAAAGAGGGAGCTGCGCGCATTAATCGAAGATTACCGGTATGCGCGCCCCAAAGAGGAAAAATACACAGTAAAACGCTTAGCACCATGGAAAGCGTTAAAGAAAAATAACCAATTTCTGGGATCATAGCTAATTACCACTATCTAAGTTGTATTTTGGTTTTTCGTGCTTAATACCTTTAACTGCCTCTGCAACTTCTGCTGGCATATATTCTTCGTCATGCTTTGCAAGCACTTCAAATGCTTCAATAATATTAGGTTCGATTAATACGCCCTGCGCTACAATGCCTTGCCCCTCACGAAACAAGTCTGGCAATATGCCTTGATAACGCACGGTCACTAATGGACCTGTATCAATTAGCTTAAAGCTTACTTGTAAGCTCTGTTCATTACGCTCAACCGTTCCTGGTACAACCATGCCACCAATTCGTAGCTTTTGGCCAATGAATGGTTTTTCTTTATTAGGCCCTTTGCCATCAATAAGTTCGCTTGGCGTATAAAAAAGATTAATATTTTCTTGAAGTGCATAAAGCACTAAACCAATTGATCCACCAATACCAAACAGTACGGCAATAATTACCAATAGGCGCTTTTTACGTCTTGGATTCATGAGGCTTGTTCCTGTTTAGCTTTTTTAATTCGCGCTTCACGTATTATTTGTTGCTCTACTGAAGCCATAATACGTTTGGTATCTCTTAAAGAGTTCATTAAAATACCAAGTAAAATAAGAGCGCATGTACCAAAAGAAAGCCAGATATAAAACCCGTAGCCTCCCATTGCAATAAAATCAGAAAAAGAGTCGAACTGCATAATTACCCCTTATTTAACAACAAACGCACCCACGGTCGGTGCTTTTCGCGTTGCAAAATTTCATTTTTAAGACGAATTAAAGTCACTGTTCCTACAAAAGCAGCAAAGGCTAAAATATTAACCATAAGAGGCCAAAACATACTTGGGTCTATTGCTTTAGTATCTAGTTTTGTAATGCTTGCGCCTTGGTGTAGCGTATTCCACCACTCAACTGAGTAATGAATAATAGGTAAGTTAATTACGCCCACAATCGCTAAAATAGAAGCCGCACGCCCTGCTGACTTCTTATCTTCAAATGCATGGTAAAGCGAAAGCACGCCAAGATATAAAAATAATAAAATAAGTTCAGACGTTAAACGCGCATCCCATACCCACCAAGCGCCCCACATAGGTTTGCCCCAAGCAGCGCCAGTAATAAGCGCTATAGCAGTAATACAAGCACCAACAGGCGCTATAGCAATAACGGCAAGTTCGGCATTTCGTAGTTGCCATACAAGTGCAACAACAGCTGCAATAGCCATTGATGAGTAAGCCCCCATAGACAAAATGGCGGAAGGAACATGAATAAAAATGATACGGTAGCTGTCTTTTTGTTGGTAATCAGCAGGTGCAAAACCAAGCCCCCATACCCATCCAACAATCATACTAACTACGGTAACTACGGCAAAATAAGGCAGTAACGTATTGCATAACTGGTATGCACGCTCTGCTTTAGCATAGGGATGTAACCACTTCCACATTAACTTACACTCACTTTTAAAGCTGACGATATGGCAATTGGTGCGCTAATAATAGCAATAAGTAACATTGCACCAAGGATGGCAAGCTGCCCACTATAATCCAGCGACATGGTGCTGGTATCGATAGCCGACGTTGCAAAAATCAAAACAGGAATATACAAAGGCAATACGAGTAAACTCATCAAAATACCCCCTTTTTGTAATCCCACAGTAAGCCCTGCGCCTATTGCGCCAATAAAGCTCAATAGTGGAGTGCCTAATAATAATGTTAAAACAGTTGCTGTTAACGCCGTACTTTCTAGGTTTAACAACAATGCAAATAGCGGCGTCATTAATACAAGCGGTAAACCTGTTACCACCCAGTGAGCAGCCACCTTAGCAAGTACGGTTAACGATAACGGGTAAGACGATGCAATTAGCTGCTCCAATGAGCCATCATTAAAATCATCTCTAAACAGCTTATCCAAGCCCAACATGGTAGAGAGTAATGCGGCAACCCAAATAATTCCCGGTGCCATTCTCGCTAGTAAACCAGGCTCAGGCCCGATTGCTAACGGAAATAATGAAATTACAATTAAGAAGAACAAAATAGGATTTACAATTTCAGCGCGCTGGCGAAACGCAAGTTTTACATCTTTGGTAAATACCGCACTGAATAGCAACCAATAAGAATGTTGACGAGTCATTAGTGGCGATACTCCAGTGTAACCGTTTGCAAGTTACTAAAATGGGTCGTTAAGTCTTGGTGAGTCGTTAATAAAATAGCACCACCGCTTTGTAAGTGTTCAGTAAATCGCCGCTGCAAAAAAGCAACACCGCTTTTATCAAGCGCGGTAAATGGCTCATCAAGTACCCATAATTTAGCATCACTTAACCAAAGCCTTACCAAAGCCACACGTCGTTGTTGCCCAGCAGATAACATTCTAACTGGTACATCTTCAAGTCCAACAAGGCCAAGTTGCGCTAAAATAGGATACAAGTCAGGCTGATTCATGTAGCCATTAATTTGTAACCAATGACGAACATTTTCAACTGCACTAAGCTGAGTGTTTACGCCTGTTTTATGGCCTATAAAGAGTAGTTCTCTGGCATACTCTTCGTAATACTTAGATATAGGCTGTTCTTGAAATAATACAGCCCCTTCGTCAGGCGCAGAAAAGCCAGCGATAATACGCAATAGCGATGTTTTACCTGCCCCATTAGGACCCGCTAATTGCATGATTTGACCGCTATTAAGGCTAAAATTAAGATCCGCAAACAAACAACGATCTTGCTTGATGCAGGTGACGGACTTAATGTATAACAAGATGACGATTCTCTCTGCCAAAAATTAGGCGTTAGTCTACCATAATGATAGGGTAATACGAATATTGCTTTAAAATCGATTCACTTAAAATAGAGAAAACTTGATTTAAAATAATGAATACGCCAACGCAAATCACATTATCTAATTCATTGGTTATCAATCAATCGGGCAACGCTCAAACGAATGAATTATCGCAATTACCTGATGAGGTACTTGCCGCTAAAAACATACAATTTTCGAAAGATTCGATTACGCTTGATGTATTCATTGATAAACATTGGCAAACATTAAGGCTTGGCACTACAAGCGCACCTCATAATTTACAAAAAATAGCCAGTGCTAACATACAACTTAGTCCCGATGGCAAACAGCTCAACATCACACCGAACAGTACAACCATTACTTTAAACAAGCCGGCTCAATTACAACGTTTATTAAATTATATAAGCACGGGCACTGAGGTACAAAGCAAACCACTGGATGTTCAAGTAGTTGTATCTCCTACCCCCAGGCTAGTTATCGATAAGCTCAACGTCAGTATTGCTATAAATAAAGACGTAGCGCAGTTACTTATAACTGAGCAGCCTTTAAAAGTAGTTGTTAGCACTACAAATAAAGGCGCCCAGCTTAATGTTATTAATCGCTTTGCTGATACAGTTCATACGCAACCACTTAACCAAGCTAAACTTACTAATTTACTCGCAGCCTTATTGCCTAGTGCGCAATTACAAGCAACACCTAAACTAGCAATTTTAACTCATCCTCAAAAGTCAGGCTCGTTTACAACGCAAATTACTAATCAACAAGTTAGTGAACTACCCAGCACCCCTATAAAAGTAAACTTAGCAAATCAAGCTGATAAGTTATTTATTAAAACCGATACTAATAATATAAAAGTGACACTTAATAACTCATTTTCTAAACCGTTTAACGAGTTACTTTTAGCTCAAAAAAGCAATACCCCTGAATCTGTGCCCACTATTAAAGCAAGCTCACTGCTTACACCTGACAGCCCAATAAAGTCGTGGCTACAAAATAGCTTTAGTGATTTAAAAACGCGAATTAATGATGCAGTTAAATATTTTGAAAGTAAGCCCTTTGCAACAGCAAATAAATCTGAATTAACACCGCTATCAGCATCATCTGCGCTACAGAGGCCGGACTTAGTTATACAATTAACAGAATCACCGCTTGATAAAATCAACATTACCCAAAATGTAAGTACTGCGTTAAATAGCAATACGAGCAATATTTTACCAGAGCACTTTTCAAGGCTCCCGCCGCTTGTGCAATTAACTCAACTTATGAAAGGAAGTGTTAGTATTTGGCAGCCACTCATTAATGGAGCTAAAGAGCAAATAACTCTCCCAGTACAATTAGCCATAACTGATAGTAAGCAAAATAAAACAAGCTCTGCTAGCATTGAAAACATTCAACCATTAACAGAGCAGCTACCAAATATCGCCTCTCGTAGTCAAATGCTACAACCAATAGAAGCAAAATTATTAAGTACACTGCTAAAGTTTCCTGATACCACTATTCCTACTGCTCAGCTGGCTCATAATAAACAACTTTTGAGTAGTCAAATTACTGATATTGTAAATAGAGTCACTAAAGATACCCCCGATTTAACTCGCTTGATCAACCAAGCATTTAATCGTATGGTCTCAAGTAACAATATTAATCCTTCGACCATACAGCGTGAAATACTTGCTACTTTACAGCCCAATCAGCTAACGGGTGACATGTTACAAAGTAGCTTTACTAAAGGGCTTGAGCAAGTTGCAGTGAGTATTTTAGCTGCCCCTATTATTAGCCAATCAGTAGCGCCTATCAGTTTTAATAATCAAACTGGCTTAGATGCACTTTTGCAAGTACTCATACCTACTTTTAAAACAGGTAACATCGGAGCGAAAATGCTTGAGCAACTCCAACAAGCTCAAGTCCAAGCTTTGGCCAGCGAAATTGTGCACGTTAAAAATACACTTACCCAAGTGAGTGTTTCAACACCAAATCAACAGCCAGACACAAACCCTCTTGCACAATTTTTATTGCCAATGCGATTGCCAGCAGAGGCCGCCCAAACAGAAATAACACTGGGGCAATATAAAAAACCAAGTGCAGATAAGTTAGAAGATAAAAATGTATGGTTTGTAAGGTTAAACTTTGATTATGCCCAACTTGGACAGTTACAAATTACCGCTGAGTTAATGGATAAAGCACTTAATTGCCAGCTGTTGGCATCAAGCCAAGAAGTAAGTGCAATTGCTCACCCTCACTTAGATAACTTAAGATCTAAACTAGCTAAACATGGTTTACAAGTTGGCGAACTTAATCTGAAGCGTGGTGATGCTAATAATCAGGCATTTTATAAATCTCATGCAATTATTAATATTAAGGTTTAGTCATGAGTGATGCATCTATCAATAAATCAGCCATTGGGCTTTTATACGAAGCTGGCAGCACACCAACCGTAAGCGTTAAAGGGTTTGGTGAATTAGCTGACGAAATAATTGCGGCGGCGAAAAAAAAAGGAATTATGATCCACGAAGATGCGGCCCTTGCTAAAACGTTGTCTCACTTAGAGTTGGGGGAAGATATCCCAAAAGAGCTTTATTATGTTATTGCAGAGCTTATTGCGTTTTCGTATGTATTGAGAGGTCAATTTCCGCCGGGTTGGCAGGACTTTCAAGGGAAGTTGAATATTAAGGCTTGAGCTTATTTATGTGCTTATAACTAAAAAGGCGCTAAGCGCCTTTCTGTTTATGTAATGAAAATAGTAATTCGGCTTCTGCTCTTGGTAATTCGCATTCGCGAATCACCTCATCTAGATCAGCGCCTAACTCAACCATTTTGACAGCACGAGAGTAAATTTTAGCGTCAGGGTCATCGTATTTTTGCGCCGCTTGTTGTTGTATCAAATCTTGATTTTGTTGCTCAACCTCAAGCACTCGTTTACCAATACTTAAAAGTCCTGTTCTAAGCTCTGATATTTCACTTCGCAAAATATGTGTTTGCTCTGAGCTATCTTTCAGTTGCTGTAATGCAGCATTAATTTCATTCGCTTGTTTGTTTTTTAATGCAATTATTAGCGCAAGCGATATAAGTCCTACCGCTAACGCTGATATAGCTATACTAAGTAACAGCATAATTTATTTGGTAAAGCTTATATATCGCTTAACTCATCCCATTCGTCATCACTGAGTAATTTATTTAAATCAACTAAAATCAGTAACTCGTTTTCACGATTACAAACGCCTTGAATAAACTTAGCACTTTCTTCAGTACCAACATTTGGTGCACTATCGATTTCAGAGCTGCGCAAATAAACAACTTCAGATACGCTGTCAGCTAAAATACCTATAACTTGCTCTTCAGCTTCAATAATTAAGATACGAGAGTTGTCAGTTGCATCCGCAGGTAGCAAACCAAAACGAGCACGAGTATCAATAACTGTTACTACGTTACCGCGTAAGTTAATAATACCAACCACATAAGAAGGAGCACCTGGCACCGGGGCTATTTCAGTGTAGCGCAGTATTTCTTGAACTTGCATTACATTTACGCCGTAAGTTTCTTCTTCTAACTTAAACGTAACCCACTGTAAAATTTCATCATTATTATCCGCGTTTTTATTTGCTGACAGTAATTTATCTTGATTCATGCTATTACCCCGTAATGGTCATTACTTCTGACGGCTATCTAAGCCTTTCTCTAATAATATATTTAAATTATCAACGTCTATTAAAGCACACATTTTTTCTTTTATAACGCCTGCAAGCCATGGGCGCTTACTTTTATTTGTACGCCATTTTACATCTTCTTTACTCAATGTAATGTTATTTATCAACTTTTCAGCTAATAAGCCCCACTGGCTATCACCTAAGGTAATTAAATACTGATAATCTAAAGACGCCTCTAATTTATCATCATACTTTTCTGGCATTACCCAACGAGCAGTATCAACAACATTAAGCTTCTCTTCTCTGTTGAGCATAACGCCTTTAAACCATTTTGGCTTACCAAATAAATGATTTACTTCACCTAATTGATGTATACCGCCTAATGCTTTTAATGGTACAGCCAATGTTAAACCAGCGACTTCAAAAAATAATGCCTGAAATTCGCCGTCAAAATAGTCAGACTGACAATTGGTTGCAATCTGTGGTTCTGGCTTTTCTATAGCATTGCATATCGATTTTATTACTTCATCGTCAACAGCTTTTTTGGCTTCAATCATTGGTTCAGTTTCAACACTGAGTAAGTCTTGATCAAATATTTTTTCTGTGGCTTTTATTTGTTCTTTGGGCTTTAAATGAATGTGCGCGTGTTGTGAACTATCTGGAACTTGCTCAAGTAATTTTGCAATTGGCTCAAGGTTATCTACAGGCTCGTCTTCACATAACAAAGCCCCTAGATATTGCTTCATTACTTTTTCATTCGCAAATAATTGCTTACTCATTCATTAACCTTGTTCAATTAAATATTCTAGCAGTGCTTTATATGCGTATACACCACGCGAACGAGGACAATACTCTACAGGCACTTTTTGCGCAAAGCTTGCATCTCTAAATTTAGTATCTACCGGTATCACACCTGGCCAGACTTTATCACCATATGTACTTTGCAGTGTTTTATATGCTTCTAACGATGCTTTAGTACGTTTATCATACATAGTAGGGATTATAGTATATTGATAATCTTTCGCTTGAGAGGTTTGCATTAATTCCATAGTCCGCATCATTCTATCAAGCCCTTTAAGTGCTAAAAACTCCGTTTGCACAGGCACTAAAATTCGTTCGCTTGCTGCAAGCGCATTCACCATTAACACCCCTAAAACTGGGGGACAGTCTAAAATAGCATAGTCGTAATGTTCGCTTATTTTTGCAAGTGCTTTTTTTAATATTAATCCCATTCCTGTTTTATTACCCATGCTTCTATCAAGCGTGGCTATTGCCATAGTTGCGGGTAAAATATCTAGATTTTCAAGTGTTGATGGGCATAAAGCTTGAAGTATCTCTTCACTTTGCATACTTGTGCCACGCGCAAAAATATCATAAACACTCACTTCTAAATCCTCTGAATCGATGCCAAAGTAATAAGTGAGTGATGCATGAGGGTCTGTATCTATAAGCAACACACGCTTACCTTGCAAGGCTAAAATACCAGCAAGGCTCACTGCGGTCGTTGTTTTACCAACCCCCCCTTTTTGATTAGCGACAGTCCAAATCTTCACATTACATCCTAATTACTGTTCATTTCGCGTTGTTATGCGAATACCACCATGAGGCAAACGAATTATTTTTATTGTGTCGTCATCTGAAGGAAGTTCAACTTCAGGCGCTACCACTAGATGCTCACTTGCTTGTCCATCTTTGATGCTTTTTTTTTGTGGTAAACCATACTTAGAAAGTGCAATAACAACTTTACGATTCTCTGCTCGCCCTTGTTCTGTATCATTACTTACAAAAGGTGAATATTGACCATAACCTTCTATCGCCATTCTGGCAGAATTAATACCCAATGCTTCAAGCTCTACTAAAATTGACGTTGCTCTAGCTACCGAGAGTTCCCAATTTGAGCGAAACATTTCATTACGAATACTTTCATCATCAGTATAGCCACGTACTCTAATATAGTTATCTACTGGAGCAATAATATCTTTAACAATCTTTACAACTTGTTTTGCTCGAGAGTGAGCAACTGAGCTGCCACTTGAAAATAACATACCTGAGCTTAGCTCTATAATCAGCCAATCTTGATTAAGCTCTAAACTAGCTTCCCCATCACGAATTTCATCAATAAGCGCTGACTGTAATTTAGTTAATAAGCTGTCGAGAGGCTTTCCTAGATATTTTTGTTGTATGTTACTTGTATCACTTTGACCGTCGAGTAGCTCTGGGCCTTGTTCTTCTTTTAAAATACTTTCGCCGTAAAGAACTTCTTGTTCAGGTGTTACTCTATCAGTCAATATCCCATTACCATTAACGCCTTCACCTTGAGCAGAGTGCTGGCGGGCTGATTTATCAAAAACATGTTCGAGGGAGTCTGACAATATTTGAAATTGCTCTTCTTTGTTAATCGCTATTGCATACAGCACGACAAAAAAGGCAAACATAATGGTCATGTAATCGGCATACGATACAAGCCAACGTTCTGTATGCTGGTTTTTAGGGGCAGAATGGCGAAGTCGTCGGCGCAACATGTTTACTCGTCCACGAAATTAGGACGCTCTACGCGGTAGGCTTCAAGCTTTAATTCTATATTGACTGGGCTTTCGCCGATGCTTATTGCAATGATGCCTTCGGCAAGCATTTCATGGTAAAGCATTTTTTGCTCTACACGCTGCTTTAATTTATTTGCCATAGGTAAAAACAATAAATTAGCTAAACCAACACCGTAAATCGTCGCAATAAATGCAGTTGCAACGCCAGCACCAAGCATTTGCGGATCGGTAATGAACGACATTGCCTGTATTAAACCAAGCACGGCGCCTAAAATTCCAATAGTAGGGCTGTAGCCCCCCATTGCTTCATAAACACGAGCGGCTTCGAGTAAACGATCGCGCTCTAGCAGTAAATCTATTTCAAGAGTATCACGTAGTTTTTGCTCTGAGCAGCCATCGACAAGTAAGCTTAGACCTTTTGCAGCATAAGCATCTGAATTGGCTAACGCTTCATTTTCAAGCGCTAAGTAACCTTCTTGGCGCGCTTTATAAGACCATCGTTTAACTTGCTCTATTGCTTCTTCAATATCGTATTGTGGCGCGACAAAAACCCAAGAACTCATATTTAGCATTTTTTTAAATGTGCTAGCCGATGTTTGCAACATAACAGCGCCAAGCGTGCCGCCGAATACAATAATAAGCGCAGGGCCATTAAATAGGGCAGAAACAACGCCTCCTTCTAAAGAGTAACCTAGTCCTATTGCACCCAATGCCACAAATAGTCCGAATATTGAGAGCTTATCCACAACCCACCTCTCTCTTTATCCGTGCAGCAACATCACTAAGTGCTAAACTCTCACTTGAAAGCCCCGCATTAGCAATTGCTTGAGGCATTCCGTAAACAACACAACTCTTTTCATCTTGTGCCCAAATGGTTGCACCCATTTGTTTTAACATTCTCGCACCATCGCGTCCATCAGCCCCCATACCTGTTAGAACAATAGCAAGTACATCACCTTGATACGCTTTGGCTGCACTAGCAAAAGTAACATCTACGCTCGGTTTGTAGCTTATTCTCTCGCTATGATCCTCAAATACACGCAGTGTTCTATTTGCCCCGCGCCCTTCGACCATCATCTGCTGTCCACCAGGTGCTAAATAAGCAGTTCCAGGCTGTAAGCGATCACCTTGTTGTGCTTCTTTCACTTTTATCTGGCACAGGCCATTCAAACGTGCCGCAAATGCGGGTGTAAATGCTGCAGGCATATGCTGAATAAGTAAAATAGGGTGAGGAAAATTAGCTGGTAGTTGGGTCAATATAGTTTGTAGCGCAACAGGCCCACCTGTGGACGTACCAATAGCAACGAGTTGGTATTGTTTTCCACTTGCTCGCACTGTGGCTACATCCGAATGTATAAATGCAGCAGGTGCTGATCTTTGAAAACTTCTATCTGGTTGTTTTACAGGGGGCGTTGATGTATTCGTTCCTTGCGGAAGTGAGCTTGTTATCGCTCTAGTTGGTATTACTGACTTAGGTGGTGTTACAGGCCTAAATGTTCCTGCTAAACGTCTTCGCCCTATATCTTTCACTTTATTTTGCAAAAGCTTTATAGCGTCTTCATTATTACGGGCAATATCTTCAAATTTTTTCGGTAAAAAATCCATTGCTCCAGCATCAAGTGCATCAAAAGTTGCTGTTGCGCCATCACGTGTTAGTGATGAAAACATTAGGATAGGAGTTGGATTACTCGCCATTATTTCTTTAACTGCGCTAATGCCATCAAGCACTGGCATTTCGACATCCATGGTGATCATATCAGGACGTAATTGAGCTGCTTTCTCAACAGCTTCTCTGCCATTAACAGCAAAGCCTATAACTTGTATGTCGCTATCTTGCTCAAGGATTTCGCTTACTCTACGGCGAAAAAAACTTGAATCATCAACAACTAAAACTTTAACGGCCATTTAGCTCTCTTATTAAATTTATGCGTAGGTATATATTAAATATATACCTACTTTATTATTAGCCAGCGTAATGTTTTAACATGCTTGGAACATCTAAAATTAGTGCAATGCCACCGTCCGAAGTAATTGTAGCGCCAGCCATGCCTGGCGTACCTTGCAATAATGCATCGAGCGGTTTAATAACTACCTCTTCTTGACCAATTAATGAGTCAACAACAAAACCAACTTGCTGCGTACCAATTTGAACAATAACTACGTGGCCTTTTGCTTTTCGCTGCGAACGATCTGTGCCTTTAACTAACCAATGCTCTAAGTAAAACAACGGTATTGCTTTTTTACGCACTATAATTGTTAGTTGCCCATCAACCACATTTGTTTTTGTTAAATCTAAATTGAATATTTCACTAACACCAGCTAGTGGTAACGCAAATGTTTGTGCACCAACAATTACCATTAGGGTCGGCAATATAGCTAAAGTAAGTGGTACTTTTATTTCTAAAATAGTACCTACGCCTAACTCCGATTGAATACTTACAGAGCCATTTAGTTGGGTGATTTTAGTTTTCACCACATCCATTCCAACACCACGACCAGAAATATCAGAAATCTCTTCTTTAGTAGAAAAGCCTGGTGCAAAAATAAGGTTATAAGCATCAGTATCAGAAAGTCGACTCGCTTGGTCGTGATCGAGTACACCTTTACTAATTGCGATTTTTTTCAGTTTTTCAGCATCCATACCAGCACCATCATCTTTAATGGTTAGCAATATATGATCGCCCTCTTGGGATGCTGATAAAGTAACGTTACCTGTTCTAGGCTTACCTGCAGCCTCACGAACCGCTGGCATTTCAATACCATGATCAACTGAGTTCCTAACTAAATGCACAAGTGGATCAGCAAGAGCTTCAACTAAATTTTTATCTAAATCGGTTTCTTCACCTACAAGTTGTAAGTTGATATCTTTGTTTAAGCTGCGTGCTAAATCGCGTACTACGCGAGGGAAACGGCCAAATACCTTTTTAATTGGCTGCATTCGCGTTTGCATAACCGCGCCCTGAATATCAGCAGTCACTACATCTAAGTTCGATATTGCTTTACCCATCGCCTCGCTATCTGAACTAGTTGCTAAACTAACCAGACGATTTCGTACAAGTACTAATTCACCAACCATATTCATAATTTGGTCAAGTCGTTTTGTATCTACGCGAACTGTTGTTTCGGCTGCAGGCGGCGCTGTTTTTTTAGGTGCTGCTTTAATAACGGATTTTTCTGCCGGCTTAGAAGCAGGAACTTCCGCAGGTTCTGGTTTTTTTATAGGCATACTTGCTTTAGAAGCTGGTGCAGCAGGCAAAGTAGGCTGCTTTACAACGGGAGTACTCTCTATTGATTTAGGAGCAGTACCTTTACCGTGAAGTTCATCAAGGAGTGCTTCAAATTCGTCATCACTAATTTCATCATCTGATGAATTTAAGTTTGATTTAGCAGGTTCTGCTGGTAGTTTTACAGCGTTATTTTGCTTAGGCTCTTTAGTTGTAACATTACCAAAACTGCCAACACCGTGTAACTCATCTAGTAAGTTGTCAAATTCGTCATCTGTAATGTCACCATTAAAGTCACTACTTACTAGCGGTTTTTCAACAACAGGACCTTGGCCTTTACCGTGTAGTTCATCAAGTAAGTTTTCAAATTCATCCTCAGTGATTTCGTCTATGTCACCAGTACTAACTGAAGGAGTTCCGCTAAATAATTCATCAAATGCAAATGGATCATCGTCAGCTGCTGGCGTATCAACCACCTCATTTTGAGATTGCTCAACATCTGTTTGTGAAGATACTCCGTTCAGTTCAGCTTCTGTTGGAGGTAAGCCTAATATATGAAGGGTTTCAAGTAATTGAGGGTCTGCAGGTTCAGGCTTATCTCTATTTTGAATAGTTGCGAACATTTCATTAATAGTGTCGAGTGCTTGTAAAATAACATCCATTAATTCTGAATTAACCGTTCGCACGCCTTGACGTAATAAATCAAATACGTTTTCAGCACCATGACAAGCATCAACAAGCTCCGTCATTGCAAGAAAGCCTGCACCACCTTTAACAGTATGGAAGCCTCTAAATATAGCGTTTAATAATTCAGTATCTTCTGGATTATTTTCCAGTTCAACTAACTGTTCAGATAAAAGCTCTAGGATTTCTCCTGCCTCTACAAGAAAGTCTTGTAAAATATCTTCATCGACTTCAAACATGCAGTTACTCTCCTCTTAAAAGCCCAAGCTTGATAAAAGATCATCGACTTCATCTTGATCAGACACAACATCATTACGCGATTCTTTATCAATAATAGGGCCTTCTGGACCTGCTAAAGTTTGTGTAACAACTGGTTCTTCTATTTTTTGTTGTTCTATTATCTCAGCTGTGCTGTCATCTTGAGCAGCAAATGCTGTTAAAAGATGAAGTAAGCTTTCTTCTACTTCTCTAACAAGCTCAATAACGCGACGGATAACTTGCCCTGTTAAGTCTTGATAGTCTTGAGCCATTAATACATTAGTCATTAAGTTCTGTAGCTCATCCGTTTTATGATGAGAGTTATTCATAAACTTATCGATACTGTGACACAGCGATTTAAACTCACCGAGCTCAATCTCGCGGCTCATTAAACGATCCCATGTCGGTTTGATATGGGATATTTCATCGGCCAATTGTTGAGCTATAGGTAAACTAGCTTCAACGGCATCCATTGTTTTATTAGCGGCATTTTCTGTCATTTCTATAACATAATTAAGTCGCTTTTTAGCATCTGGAATAGCATCTGTAGTTAGATTAGCCAAACGAGTATCAAGCTCAAAGCCTTTTAGTGATTCGTGCAATTGACGAGTCAATTTTCCAACTTCAGCAAATAATTCAGAGTGTTCTTTAGACGCAGTCTCCAAAATTAATTGATTTGCTTTATCTTGTTCATCATTTTCTAAAAAAACAACGAGTTGACGAGCTTGTTCTAACGTTATTTGAGGCGCAGCAGGTGCTGGCATAAGCCTCTCCCTTATCATTTAGCCTAAACGTTCAAATACTTTTTCTAATTTAGTTTTTAATGTTCCAGCCGTGAATGGCTTAACAATATAACCATTAACACCGGCTTGCGCTGCTGCTATTATTTGTTCTTTTTTAGCTTCTGCTGTTACCATCAATACGGGAATATGTTTTAACTTATCATCCGCACGAATTGCTCTTAAAAGATCAATGCCTTGCATTCCTGGCATATTCCAATCGGTAACCACAAAATCGAACACCTGATTTTGTAACATAGGCAAAGCTGTAGAACCATCATCAGCTTCTTGAACGTTAGTGAAACCTAAATCACGTAACAAATTTTTTATAATTCTTCTCATTGTTGAAAAATCATCAACTACAAGAATTTTCATGTTTTTATCCAAAACATCCTCCAGTGAGGCCTTAACCTGTGTTTACTTACTACTAATTTATCCAGTCATTGATTTTAGCCTTGAGCTTAATCATCGCCTGACCATGTATCTGACTTACACGCGATTCACTTACATCGAGTATATGTCCTATTTCTTTTAAATTCATTTCATCGTTATAGTACAAAGAGAGCACCATTGCATCACGCTCCGGTAGTGACTTAATTGCACTTAGTAAAGATGCATTAAACCGCTCTTTTTTTACATTATTAAAAGGTCTATCTAGTGCAAAATCCTGGTCTATGGGAGTAATAACATCCTCATCTATGCCAAGGTCTTCAATACCTAATACTTTACTAGAATTTACATCACTTAAAATATGATGGTATTCATTAAGCGAAATTTCAAGTTTTTCAGCAACTTCTGTATTCGTTGGTTCACGATTAAGACTACTTTCGAGCCAAGTAATTGCCTCTGCAACCTGTCGGCTTTTTCGGTGTACTGAGCGAGGAGCCCAATCACCACGGCGCATTTCGTCAAGCATAGCTCCGCGAATACGAATACCTGCAAAGGTTTCAAAGCTTGCGCCCTTTGTCGCATCAAAGTTTTTTGAAGCTTCTATTAAACCTATCATCCCCGACTGAATTAAATCGTCAAGTTGAACGCTAGGAGGTAATCGAGCAATTAGATGGCACGCCACCTTTTTGACAAGTGATGCATGCTTCTCAACAATCACATTTAAATTTTGTGTTGATTGATATCCCATAGCTCTATTCACCAATGTTGTCATAATTAGCCGTTTACTAGCTTCTCAATGAAAAACTCTAAATGACCAGATGGTTGGTTTGGTATTGGCCATTTAACTGCTTTGGTTGCCAACGCTTTAAAAGCAAGAGCGGCTGGCGAATTTGGAAAAAGTTCTACAATCACTCTTTGACGACGCGTTGCTTTACGCATATTTTCATCATAAGGAACGGTGGCTACTAGCTCCATTGATACATCTAAAAAGCGATCTGTAACTTTAGAAAGCTTTGCAAACAATTCCGTGCCTTCTCGCATACTGCGGACCATATTGGCAACAATTTTGAACTTATAAACACCATGTTCACGACTTAATACTTTAATAAGTGCGTAAGCATCCGTTATCGATGTTGGTTCATCACACACGACAACCATTACATCTTGTGCCGCGCGTGAAAAGCTCAGTACCATGTCTGAAATACCAGCGGCTGTATCTACTATCAAAATATCAAATTCGGTATTCAATTCGCTAAATGCACGAATTAGCCCCGCATGCTCAGATGGTGACAGTTCAACCATACTTTGCGAACCCGATGTAGCGGGTACAATTTTAATACCTGCTGGGCCTTCAACTAAAATTTCGTCAAGCTCGCATTCACCAGACAAAACGTGTGATAAATTGCGCTCAACACGCAAACCAAGCATAACATCACAGTTTGCTAAACCTAAGTCGGCATCCAGTACTAACACTCTATTACCTTGCTGCCCTAATGCAATAGCGGTATTTAGAGAAACATTTGTTTTCCCTACTCCACCTTTACCACCGGTTACAGCAATAACTTTTACGCCATTGTTACTGTTCTGACTCATTTTTCGCAGGCCGCTTGCTTGATCTAATACTGTGTTAATCATACATCCCTACTGAACTTGACGCCACTGATTGATGCCTTGAATCTTGTGCTTTTATTCTTTTTAAATACAATTGCTCAGCCTTTTTTACTAGTTTTTCAGCATTTGCAACACGAATATCTTCTGGTACTCGTTGACCATTAGTAAGATACCCTATTGGAAGACGATTTTGAATCGCAATACTAATAATTTCACCTAAACTTAATGACTCATCTAACTTAGTGAAAATACAGCCGCTTAACTGTACTTTTTTAAAGTGGCGTACTGTTTCTTGTAGTACATTAATTTGTGCTGTGGCACTTAGTACCAGGTAGCTACGAATATCCACACGTTGGTTGCGCATTAACGTATTCAACTGCTCCGTTAAACGCAAATCTCGTTGACTCATACCTGCAGTATCAATTAATACTAGTCGTTTATTACGCAGATGATATAAAACTTCAGCTAGTTCATTAGCATCTTTAACTTGCTTTACACCACAACCAATAATACGGCCATAAGTTGCAAGCTGCTCATATGCACCAATTCTGTAAGTATCAGTGGTTATTAGAGCCACTTTATCAGCGCCATATTTTTGTGCGCCTAAAGCTGCAAGTTTAGCAACAGTCGTTGTTTTACCAACACCTGTTGGACCTACTAATGCATATACCCCACCTTGGCGAAGTATTTCATTATTAGTTGTTTGCATTTGATCCTCGACCATCGTTAACAATGCTTTCCAACCTTGTTGACGAGATACGTCATCAGGTACGAAACATGCCATTTGTTGCGCGACTTCTTTATCAATACCCATGCCGACTAAACGGTCAACCATACAAGCACGTGTAGGATCGCGTCGCGCCATATCTTGCTGCATTAAACCAGACACTTGATGTTCTAATAATTGACGAATTGCGTTCATTTCTTCACGCATGGTTGTCATTTCTTGGCTTTCATTATTTGGTTTTTGTTGAAGAGTCGTTACTGGGCTATCTAAATCATCAAAGTCGCGATCTAAATCATCAAAACCCAAACTATCTGCTTGAGTTTGTGGGCGAACTGGCGCTGCATTTTCAGGAGCAAACATATTTTTAATACGCGGCTGCGCAGCTGGTTCTTGATAGTTATCAGTAGTATCAATACCCGATTGTGAAAACATAGATGCAAGTTCAGGGGAACGTGGACGCGGCGACTGACGCTCTAGTAATGCTTGTAAGCTGTCAGCCACTTTTGCTTGAGGTTCAGGTTTGGCACGCTGAGGCTCTGGCTTTATAAAATTATGCATACTTTGCTGTGCTGCTTGAACACGAGGCTCAGCAGTACGTTGTGGTTGCGCTGCTTCTTTAGGGGCTGCTTTGTCATAATCAACTGCCGCTACAATTTCTACACCGTTAGCCAGCTTCTTATTTGACATAATAACCGCATCAACACCTAATTCATCTTTAACTTCTTTAAGTGCTGTGCGCATATCTTTAGCAAAAAAACGTTTTATTTTCATGATTCAACCCCTTTAAATTCTTATTGTTGGCCTACAGAGCTAACAATCTTGATCTGTCTTTCATCTGGTATCTCTTGATAAGACATCACTCTCAATCCTGGAATGGTGTACTTAACAAAACGAGATAACACAGTGCGTAACATTCCTGACGTTAGCAATATCGAAGGCTCTCCAGCCATTTCTTGGTTCTGATGCGCTTGCGTCAATGACACTTGAAGTCGCTCAGCAAGTCCTGGCTCTATACCGGCACCTTCGTCGCCTGCATTTTGCAATGACTGATGCAACATCTGTTCCAACTCAGGCGCCAAGGTTATGACAGGAATTTCTGATGACATGCCCACTGCATCTTGAACGATTAATCTTCGCAGTGAAATACGTACCGCAGCCGTTAGTACATCAGGGTCTTGGCTACGCGGACCATATTCAACAAGGGTTTGAACAATTGAGCGCATGTCGCGAATAGCCACCCCTTCATTCAATAAATTTTGCAGTACTTTTACAATTGCAGTTAATGGTAATACATCGGGTACTAATCCTTCCACTAAACGAGGGTGGCTTTTAGCAAGCATATCAAGCAGGTTTTGGACTTCTTCATGTCCTAGTAGCAACGCCGCACTGTTAGTTAATAACTGGCTAATATGGGTTGCAACTACCGTGGCAGAATCGACAACGGTGTAACCAAGTGATTGTGCTTCATCTTTTTGATCAGGCTTAATCCAAACTGCATCAAGGCCAAAAGCAGGGTCTTTAGTGTCGACTCCTTTAATTGGTCCAAACACTTGCCCAGGATTAATCGCTAGCTCGTCGCCATGTTTAAGCTCGCTTTCACCGGTTGAAACACCCATTAGTGTTATTCTGTATGCATTAGGGTCAAGCTCTAAATTATCGCGGATATGTACAGGTGGCACCAAAAAGCCAAGTTCTTGAGAAAGCTTTTTACGAACCCCTTTAATACGATTAAGTAACTCACCACCCTGTGATTGGTCAACTAAAGGAATTAATCTGTAACCTACCTCTAATCCAATTACATCAACCTGTTGAACGTCATCCCAACCAAGTTCTTTTTGCTCTTGTTTATTTGCAACACCCGTTGCAGCGCTTCCACCATTAGCTGCTTCCTCAGCCTCTGCAGCGGCGGCTTTTAATTTACTTTGCTGTGTGTAGTAAGCTAAATAGCCTAGTAACGCACCTAAACTTAAAAAAGCAAAGTGCGGCATGCCAGGCACTAACCCCATAATGATCAAAATACCAGAAGCAATAAAGAGTGATTTTTCATTACCAAGTTGTTTCTTGAATTGGTCACCCATATTGAGCGACTCATTTTGGCGTGTTACAACAATCGCTGTACCAATTGAAAGCAGTAAAGAAGGTAGCTGAGCAACTAAGCCATCACCAATAGTAAGTAAAGTATATACTTCCATGGCATCGCCAAAGCTCAAATTGTGCTGAATCATACCTACAAACAAACCACCAACAATATTGATGATCAATATAACAATACCTGCAATGGCATCGCCTTTTACAAATTTACTCGCACCATCCATTGAGCCATAAAAGTCGGCTTCTCGGGTTACTTCCTCGCGGCGATCACGCGCTTGCTCAGCACTTATAAAACCAGCATTTAAATCGGCGTCAATTGCCATTTGTTTACCCGGCATTGCATCAAGGGTGAAACGTGCAGATACCTCAGATATACGCCCAGCACCTTTAGTAATTACTACAAAGTTAATAATGATCAGAATTAAAAATACAACCAAACCAACAGCGTAGTTACCACCAATAACAACTGAGCCAAACGCTTCAATTACTTTACCAGCAGAATCACCACCATTATGACCTTCAAGTAATACAACTCGAGTACTGGCAACGTTGAGCGCTAAGCGCATAATCGTAGCGATTAGCAATACAGAGGGGAATATACCAAACTCGACCGGCTTCATCGTGTAAACAGTCACGAGTAAAACCACTAATGCGAGGGCAATATTAAACGAGAAAAGAATATCGAGTAAAAATGGCGGCAATGGTAAAATCACCATTCCTAAGGCAGCAAGTACAAGCAAAGGAGTACCGACCCCTTTGGCATAGTCTTTTTTGTCTCTGTTAAGTTGTTGTAATACCGCTTTAAAACTCATAATTCTACAATTTCAAAAAATTGACACTGCATTGAATTAGCAATAACTATTCCAAGTTACTAGGTTAACGATTTTAATATTTATAGGCATCTGGGATGGGTAGCTTATTGTTAAGCTTAGTTGGGCGTTTTCCGCGCCCTTTATTAAAGCGCTTAAGCTGAAATACATAGGCTAAAACTTGCGCTACAGCGGTGAATAACTGATCCGGTATTTGTTCGCCAACTTCAGCAGTATGATAAAGTGCTCGAGTCAGCATCGGGGATTCTAAAATAGGTACTTCATTCCCTATTGCTACTTTTCTAATTTGCATCGCCATTTCATCAATGCCCTTTGCAAGCACAATAGGCGCTCCTGCACGCTCTGTGTCATATTTTAATGCTACCGAATAGTGAGTTGGATTGGTAACAATAACATCAGCATCTGGGACGTCTTGCATCATGCGATTTTGTGACATTTGCCTTTGAGTCTGTCTTATACGCGCTTTTATTTGTGGATCACCTTCAGAGTTTTTATACTCATCTTTAACCTCTTGCATTGTCATTTTAAGTTGTTTGTTATGATTATAACTTTGAAATGGAGCATCAATTGCCGCAATAATAATTAAAGTGCACGAAAGACCCAAGAACATCCAAGCTAAAATTTCTAAGGCATGAATAATATTACCCGGTGCACTTTCTAAACTTAAGTGCAGTATTTCATCAAAAAAGGTATTAATTAGAAATATAGCGGAACTTGCAACTAAGCCAAACTTTAATAGTGACTTTACAAGCTCAACAGCCGCTTGCGGGCCAAACATTCGCTTAAAGCCTTTCATTGGCGACATTTTACTTGCTTTAGGCGCGGCTGCTTCCCAGCTAAAATTAAAACCACCTAACAAGGTATTACCTATAAACGCAGCTAAAACAATAATAAATACGAACATGGCCATAGGAAATATTAAAGCGTCCGCAACTTCTCCCCATACAGCAAACATTTTAGTAGTGTCAAAGGCTTCGTTACGATTCAAGTTAAGCGTACGGCCCATTACATTGTATAAACCTTTGCCAATTTCAGGTCCATACATCAAAAGCGATATAGCCGAAAAAATAAGTACAAACATGGTACCTAGCTCTTTAGAACGCGCTATTTGACCTTTCTTTTTAGATTCTTCAAGCTTTTTGGATGTGGGTTCTTCTGTTTTTTCTTGTCCTGAGTCTTCAGACATGCCTTTCTCCTAAGGTGAACAACCAACTAGAGTACACATTAGCTCAACCATTTTTAACCATTGAAATTCAAACTGAGTAACAAAGTTACCTAGTGTCGCCCAAATAATAATGAGCCCAGCTACCAAGGTAAATGGAAAACCGATAGAGAAAATATTTAGTTGAGGAGCTGCACGCGTCATAATACCAAACGACATATTAATAACGAGCATAGCCGTAAGCGGTGCCAGTGAGAGTACAAGTGCTGTCGTAAACATCCAGCCACCCCATGTCACTATGTCCCAATAATGATCGACGGCCCACCAATTGCCGTCAATGGGTAATACATCAAAACTATGCACGACCATTTGAATCATCATTAAATGACCATTAAACACAAAAAATAGCAACGTCGCTAAAATAAGGAAGAACTGACCAACCGCTGGAACACTTGCACCATTAGAGGGGTCAATAACAGAGGCAAAACCTAAACCGGTTTGCATTGCTAATATTTGCCCTGCTAACACAAAAGTATTTAATAAAAGTAGAGATGCAAAACCAATGGCAGTACCAATTAGTATTTGTTGGATAACCACTAAAATCATCTCAAACGAAAACAAATTAGTAAATGTAGCCGGTGGAAGAACAGGCACAACAACAAAAGTTACAACAACCGACAAGCCCATTTTTATTCTTGTTGGAACATTTTTAGCGCCCAAGCCGGCCATAATCATAATCATTGAGCTGATCCGTACTAAGGGCAGCAAAAAGTCGCTCAACCATTGAATGATTACTGAAAATGGATACTCCACATTTAACCTGCAATTTCAGGGATAAGTAATACTAGTCCGGTAAAAAAGTCCATTAACTCTTGGGTAAGCCAGTGCCCACCAACAATAAGTGCACTAATGGTAATTAATAAACGAGGCAAGAAACTTAATGTTTGTTCATTAATAGACGTTGCAGCCTGAAATACGGCAACCACTAAACCAACAATTAAACCGGGTATTACAATTGCAGACACTAACTTAATGACTAAAAATAAAGAGTCGCTTAGAATATCAACAAATATTTCAGGTTCCATGTTGTTCCCTTATTGTTGAGTCACATTGATGCTAAGCATACTAAGTCCCCAGACCAAAGCTTTTTGCTAAGGTACCCATCACCAAGCTCCAGCCGTCTACAAGCACAAATAACATAATTTTAAATGGCAAAGACACTATCATCGGAGAAAGCATCATCATACCCATTGCCATCAGTACTGAGGCGACAACTAAATCAACGATTAAAAATGGGATAAAAAACATAAAGCCAATTATGAACGCGGTTTGCAATTCGCTAGTTACAAATGCAGGGATCAATACTATTAATGGCGTGTCTTTTGGCGAGTCGAGCTGATCGTAACCAGCAATTTTAGCAAATGTTTCTAAATCTTTAAGACGAACTTGGGAAAGCATAAATGCTTTCATCGGCTCTTTGGCAAGCTCTAAAGCTTGTATAGAAGTAACTTGTTCATTTAAGTAAGGTTCTATGGCCCGCTCATTAATTTGCTCGTAAATAGGCGCCATTATAAAAATACTTAAAAAAAGTGACATACCTAGCAACACTTGATTAGACGGTGTTTGCTGTAAGCCAATTGCTTGGCGCAAAATAGCAAGGACTACAATAATTCGTGTGAAAGAAGTCATCATTATTATAGCAGCAGGTATAAAGCTCAGTGCCGTCATAATAGCTAAAACTTGTAACGTTACTGAGTAATCCTGCGTGCCGTCTGCATTTGTTGTAATAGTTAGCGCATCAATTCCTTCAGCACTTACGCTTGGCACAAACACCATGGCAAGAATAATAAGTAGCCACTTTGTCATAGGTTTAATTCTTTTTATTTTGGTTTGATTGCGGGTTTAAAAGTTTCCCAAAACGCTTAGCTAGCTCTGGTAACTCTTTTTCAGTTAAAGGTGTCTCTAATTTATGCAAATAATTAATACTGTGCGGTGTTACTCCTAATAAGTGCTGGGCGTTATCAATTTCAATAACCAATAAACGCTCCCGAGAACCCAAAGGTAGGCTACGAACAACCTTAAATTCGTCGCTATTGACTAAATTTGGGTTTAATTTTTTTACAAAATAAGCCAATACAAGTATGAGTACCAGTACAACAGCTAATGAAAGCACCATAGAGATTATATCACCTGATGGAGCTGCTGATTCTGCTACTGGAAAAACTGAATTTGCTAATATACTTAAACTACTCATCGTAACTTCTTAATCCGTTCAACTTGACTAACAACGTCCGTTAACCTGATACCAAATTTGTCATTAACCACTACAACTTCACCATGAGCAATCAATGTACCATTGACAAGCACATCGAGTGGTTCACCTGCGACTCTATCAAGTTCAACGACTGAACCTTGATTGAGTTGCAGTAAATTACGTATATTAATTTTAGAACGTCCAACTTCCATTGAAATAGTTACTGGGATATCTAAAATCGTATCTAATTTACGCTTTTCATCGCCACTCATTTCATGTCGTTCATCACTTAATTCGTCTAGCTCCGCAACCTGTGCTTCGCTCCCCTCTTCCGGAGTTTCTGCCTCAGCTAATGCTGCAGCCCATTCATCCATAGTATCTTGGTCATCACTCATACTTTTCGCCTTTAAATCAATTACCAGTCTAAGTCTACACCTTTAGAGAGATATAAATCATCTTCTAGTTCTTCTAATTCTGCATCTGAATCAATCTTCTTGCCGCCTTTGGTAAATACATGCAGCTCAGATTTAACTGAATCAGGTCGTTTAATTTTTTCACTAATTTGGAGTGCAACATTGTCGCGTGAACGACCCATTTTAGCTCTAAATGTAGGTAATTCTTCAACAAATACGGTTATATGTTCAGGCATTTCAACCGGAATGATATCACCCGCTTTGAGTTCCATAATTTGTCTTAGGGTTAAATCAACTTCAAGCAATTGAGTCGACATATCAACCTCTACATCCATGATTTCGTCGCGAAGCGCTTTACTCCATCGGAAATCAGTATCTTCAGTGTCCGACTGAACACCTGCATCTAACAGTTCCCGAATTGGCTCAAGCATAGAATAAGGTAAAGCAATATGAAAATCACCACCGCCACCATCAAGTTCAATATGAAAAGAGCTAACAACAACGACTTCTGTTGGACTTACAATATTAGCCATAGCCGGGTTTACTTCGGAATCGAGATATTCAAAAGATACATCCATGACTGGTGCCCATGCTTCTTTATAATCTTCAAAAATTATCTTAAGTAACATTTGCACAATTCGACGCTCTGTCGGTGTAAATTCTCGACCCTCTATTTTTGCATGGTAACGGCCATCCCCACCAAAAAAATTATCTACCAAAATAAACACAAGCCGTGCTTCCATGGTGATAAGACCCGTCCCTTTTAATGGCCTAAAACGAACCATATTTAAACTAGTTGGGACGAAAAGAGTATGGACATACTCGCCAAATTTAATCATTTGTACGCCGTTAATAGACACTTCTGCGGTGCGGCGCATCATATTAAATAAGCTAATTCGCATATGGCGAGCAAAACGTTCGTTAACAATTTCCAGTGTCGGCATGCGACCGCGCACGATGCGATCCTGCGAAGAAAAATCGTACTGGAGCGTACCTCCGCCGTCCTCACCTTCGTTTATATCCTCCTCATCAACGTCATCAATACCGTGTAATAGTGCATCAATTTCGTCTTGGGATAATAAATCGCTCACACTAGCCCCTTATTGCATCACAAAGCCGGTAAATAATACCCGCTCGATTACTTTACTGCCTTCAACATTCATCAAAGCGGCTTGTACTCTCTCAAGGGCAGAAAAGCGCAGTGTCTCTTTACCTGCACTCGTACCTAGCTCATCTGCTGTTGTAGTAGAAAAAACGCTTAATAATGTGCCTTCAATAAGTGGAATATGCTTTTTGGCTGTTTCTTCATTTATACTATCACGCACTAACAGCTGTACTTTAATTTGTACAATTCTATCGCGACTCGAGCCAGGTACGTTAAATATAAACGGTCGTGGCATAGCAACATATAAAGCATTTCCTAACTCAGCTAATGAACCTGACTCTGCTAAAGATGTATCTGCAGTTTCTAAGTTATCAACCGACGCATCCGAACCCGATATATAGAAATAACCAGCAATAACAACAATAATAAGCACTACTGCCGCTATGATTATTATTAATTTCTTTTTACTTTTATCGGTTTCTTCTATTTTTAAACTCTTGTCTTCGGCCATCATGATTCCTTTAATCGCAAAGGTACTTGCTTGTTTTAGTTATTATAATAGCAGTACTTAGGCATAGTAATCTATTGATGATGAAGTTTGTTTTCGAGAACTTTGCGCAGTATTAGCAGTCAGCTCCTGATCGCTATCATTAATAGCTTCTTTATCAACCAAGTTACCTTGAGTTCTATTCTCGCCTTGCTCAGACGACTCACCACCCGATTGCCCATACGAAATAGTACTTTCACCAAGCTCCAACCCTTGCTGCGCTAACATTTCACGCAACCGTGGCATAGATTGTTCAAGTGCTTCTTTAGCTTGTTGATTTTGTACTACAAAGTTTATATGTGCTTGTTCTGCATCGCTTCTAATACGAATTTGCATGCTGCCCATCTCTGGTGGATCAAGACGAACTTCAGCTTCTTTGTTATTAATACTCAACATAGAGCTAACACGTTCTTGCAGTAACTTAGCCGCATCACTTTTAACTATATTAATTGCTTGCATAACACCTGGGTCAATACCTACCTGCTTTACTTGCGATGTACTTTGTAGTTGTTGAGTTTGTATTATTTGAGTATCAAGTAAGCTCTGATCGAAGCCTATTGAATCGTCTTGGCTTAATGTGCTCGTTTTCTGAATATTGAAAGCAGCTGTAATTTGCGTAAATACTTGCGCTACGCGAGCCGGTACTTGCTCTGCGCTTATATTTTTCAACCCATCTTTTTGCATTTGCTCAGATAACTTTACTGCGCTTTCATCTTTCAATGAAGTTGTAGCCACTTTATTTAGTTCAGTATTTTCACTTGTAGAAAATTTTGAGCCTACCTTTTGGGAGTCATTTACAGTACTTTGAGTGCTTGGCGTTAAAAACGTTTTTGATTCTGATTTAACGGTATCGGTATCAGCAAGTCCTATTTCAATTGAAGCTTTCAACTCAGTAACTGTTTGCTTGAGTGCTTCCAACCTCTCGCCTTTAGGCTGCTCAGCTTTAATATAATCATTTAATTGAGTTAATAAGCTTTGTTTTTCAGTCGTATTAAGCGTATCAATCTCAGAACTGAAAGACTGCTTAGTTACGCTACTCTGCGCTTCTTCATTATCTGTAATAAACTGTGCAAGCAGCTGCTTTAAAGCTGCTACGTTACTAACGTTACTAGGCTTATCTAATGCTTGAGTTTGCACACTTAGCTGTAACCTTTGCTCTGGCGTTAAACTGGCAAGTATTTTATCTGCTTTAATTAAATCAGTATCTTTAGTCATTAATGTATCTACAGCAGTACTTTTATCTCTTTCGGTTATTTGTGTAATTGCTGTTGCAGATGCAGCAACTGATGAATCAATACTAGGTGAATCAATGCTAGGAATATTTTTGCTCTCAGAAACAATTCTACTTATGGATTTTTCAATAGCAATATCAGCTTTAAAACTATCTGTAGTTGATGCCTGCTTAAAATCAACTTCGTCAGTTACTCCATTAACCTCGCCAGCTGGTCCATCAACCTTTCCTGTTGGTTTTGAAACAGAGGTATTAATAGCCTGTGCCGAACTTATTTGAGCCAGCATACTATCACCAGAGACGACTATGACTTCACTTATTGTGTTTCCATCCAAGGTTATAGGTGTCTCTGTCTCCTCACTAGACTCTCCATTGTTGAGACTGGCAATCGAATTTTCAGCATCGGGGCTTTTATTGCCTTTTTGCAAAGGTTCAATAAAGCTGTGCGCTGCGTTTAGTTGACTTAAAAACTCCGCACCTGAGTCTTCTTCATCATTTTCTAAGCTATTGTCTTTAAAAGCTAATAATGCATCTTTTTCTGAAGGAGCTAAAACAGAAATGTTATTTATCGCCATAAGTCACCTAATACCAATACGGCAATGTGCCACCGCATATCGCCAAAAAGTTAAATACCACAAAGTAACATAGCAATTAACGTGCCTGAATTATAAAACTTTACGGCGCTGAAAAAATTGGTTAGCAGAAAACTCATCCAACATTTTCTGCTCATTTTTAGCCATTAATGCATTTGCTTTTAGTTTCTGATTTTCGATTAACTTAGCGACCGCTTTAGCTTTAATTTGCTGCTTAAGCCACAATGCCTTACGTTGAGTAACAACTTGTTTAGCTGTGTTTACGGTACTTGCTTGTTGGCGAATCGCTTCTTCAATTTTAGATATAAAAGCATGATATTGCCCAAACCCTGCACTGGATAAACCCGACTTACCTTTGAGATGTAATTGCTGAGAGTATTCAAGTCTAAAACTATTTAGACCTTGTAACTTTTGTTGATTGGCTTGCAAGTTTTGGTTTGCTTGCAAATAACTCATACGCAAATTTTCTTCTTTATCATTTTCAATTTTAAGTAATAAATCGAGTTTATTTTTAGCCATTATGCCTGCCCTAGTAACTGAGCAAGGCCTTGCAGGCCATCATCATAACTAATGACATCTCGCATACCTTGTTGTAAAAATGCATTTACTCTTGGCATCATGTTTATGGCTTGGTCAAGCATTTGGTCGGTACCCTTTTGATAAGCACCTAAAGTGATCATATCTTTGTTTTGCTGATACATGGAGTACACTTGCTTAAGCACTCGGGCTTGCTGCATATGCGGCTCAGAAACAACTTGAGGCATAACACGCGAAATCGACTTTTCGATATCGATTGCAGGATAGTGTCCGCTGTCGGCTAAATCACGCGATAGTACAATATGACCATCTAAAATAGCTCGCGCGGCATCAGCAATAGGGTCTTGCATATCATCGCCTTCACTTAACACCGTAAAAAAGGCAGTAATTGAACCTTGCCCTTCACCGCCATTACCAGCACGTTCCACCAGCGCAGGCAATTTAGCAAACACCGAAGGCGGATAACCCTTTGTAGCCGGCGGCTCGCCAACAGCAAGTGCGATTTCACGTTGTGCCATTGCGTAACGTGTTACCGAATCGAGTAACAATAATACGTTTAAACCCTGATCTCTAAAATATTCTGCAATAGTTACGGCGCTCTCACAGCCTTTTAAACGCATAAGTGGTGATGAATCAGCAGGCGCTGCAACAACAACTGAACGCTTGCGCCCTTCTACACCGAGTATTTCTTCAATAAATTCTTTTACTTCGCGGCCACGCTCCCCCACTAAGCCAACAACAATGACATCGGCTTCGCTACCTCGGGTCATCATACCCAGTAGTACTGATTTACCCACACCAGAGCCGGCAAACAAGCCCATGCGCTGTCCTTGGCCTACTGTAATAACAGAGTTAATAGCGCGCACACCTACATCCATAGGCTTAGTGATTGGTCTTCTTGAAAGCGGGTTTATAGTATTTTGTGCAAACTTTAAATGATGTTCAGCATTAATTTTACCAAGGCCATCTAGCGGGCGGCCTAAGCCATCAACCACACGTCCTAATAAACTCATACCGACAGGTAAACCTAAATTATTAACTTGAGGAATAACACGTGCACCAGGTAATACACCAGAGATATGGTCGTTAGGCATTAAGTACAAAGTTTGATCGTTAAAACCAACTATTTCAGCGTCTACAAAGCCGTTCATGGTTTCTATTTTGCATTGACTACCAACGGGCGCACGTAAACCTCTAGCCTCAAGAGTAAGGCCAACAACACGGGTTAAAATACCAGCTACAGCGGGTGCTGGGGTTTTAATATGTTGTTGATATTGAGATAAGCGTTCGCTTAATGATGCACGTTGAGTTGACATAAAACGCCAATAAAATGGTTAGATACCACTATCATGCAAAAAACTATCCAACGTTTCTTTGACACGTGTTTTAAGAGTCATATCGAGTGACGATTGTGCTGTTTTGACTTCACAGCCACCGCGTTCAAGTGTGGGTTCTGCCATTAATTGCCAATTGTTATCAATAATGGTTTGTTCTCCGTAGCTTTCTTTTATTAGCTCCAAGTCTTCTGGGTTTAAATGAATTCGCACTTTCTCTTGCTCAGCATTAAGTGAATTAATACTTTGTTTTAGAGTATGTAAAATCACATCAGGTGATGTTTTTACTTCTTGATAAATAACAGCTTCAGCTAACATGCTAGCAAGTTGTATTAATTGCTTTTCAGCTTGTTCGTCCACTTTATTTAGTGGTGCAGTTAACCCTTCTAAAATACTTTTTAAGCTTGTTAACTGCTCTTCAATTAATGGTTTTACATCATCACGGCCTTGCGTTTTCCCTTGTTCTAACCCTTCTTTGTAGCCTGCTTCTTTACCTTCACCCACGCCTTTTTCAAAACCGTCTATGTAGCCTTGTTCATGACCTTGTTTAAGGCCTTCCTCGTAAGCATCTTGCCTAATACGTTCTAGCTCAACCATGGTAAGCGCAGGAAGTTCTGGTTCTTGCGGCTCGTCAACTGGCATTTCTTCTGCTAATTCTTTTTTATACAATTCACTGAGCGGTGTTCCATAAGCTGTAGAGCGATTGCCAAAGCTATTTTCATCTGGTGCTATATCTGGAATAGCCCAGTTTTTTAATAATTCATCAGCTTCGTCAGCACGAAGTGTGCGACCTTTTAATTTGCTCATGGTTTATAAGAACTCCTCACCACCACTGCCACCCAACTGAATTTCACCAGAGTCAGATAAACGACGTGCTGTTGATAAAATCTCTTTTTGCGCTGCTTCTACTTCACTTATACGCACTGGTGACATTGCTTCTAAATCATCAGCAATCATTTCGGCTGCACGCTTAGACATGTTGCTCAGTATTTTATCCTTAAGTGCATCGTCAGTGCCCTTAATTGCTTTCATCAATACGTCTTGCTGTACTTCGCGCAGGATTGCTTGAATACCACGGTCATCAACATCCATTAAGTTTTCAAATACAAACATAAGGTCTTGTATTTGCTGCGACATCTCTTCATCATGCTCACGAATAGAGTCCATTAACTGCCCTTCTACGTTGGTATCTAGGTAATTTAAAATATTTGCAGCAGCCTTCAAGCCACCCATTTTAGCTGCTTGTGCACCGGCCTGGCCGGCAAATTGTTTTTCCATTATTTCATTTAGTTCTTGCAGTGCTGCAGGCTGAACTTCTTCAAGGTTTGCAATACGCATAGTCAAATCTAGGCGTACTTTTTCAGGAAATTGAGAAATAATCTCAGCTGATTGCTCTGGCTCTAGATACGATAATACAATTGTTTGAATCTGAGGGTGCTCATTACGAATAATACTAGCCACCTGTTTTGAATCCATCCATTTTAATGAATCGAGACCTTTAGCGCCTGAGCCCATAACTATTTGATCAATAAGGCTCGCAGCTTTATCTTCACCAAGAGCTGCTGTAAGGGCTTTTCTAATAAAGTCTTCCGATTGAAAACCAATTGTACTAAAGCTTTGAATCTGTTCTATAAATAAATGATGCACAGCGCTTATTTTAGCTTGCGAAAGATCCTCTAATCCAGCCATCGCCATACCCACTTTTTGCACCTGTTTAGGTTCTAAGTGCTTAAGTATTTGAGCTGCATCTTCTTCCGTTAAACTCAATAACAATATAGCTGCTTTGTCGACTCCATCTAGCTTATCAACATCAAAAGCCTGCGGGAGTTTTTTTTGTTCTTGATCAGTCATCTTCTGTTAACCACGCTTTTACTACTTGTGATGAGAGTTCTGGTTCATTAGCTACTAAGGCGCGAATTGCCTTAAGTAAGTCTTCGTCGCCATGTAAATCAGGTAACTGCAGTGTACCATCACTTGAGAAACCAACCGAAGCAGAATCAAAATCTTTATTTAGCATATCAAGTGTACTATCGCCAATATCTACGCCTGAGTTTAATGCATCTTCGTCGTATTCTTCTAAAGTATCATCTGGATAAATCAGGCGTTTCAGCATTGGTTTTACTACTGCCATAATTAATACGATAATCACCAAGGCACCCAATACAAGACGGACCATTTTCATGAACCAATCTTGTTCCCACAATGGTACTTCAATATCTAAACCTGTCGCTTCACGTACAAACGGGACAGTAACAACTTCAAGTGCATCACCACGTTGCATATCAAACCCAACACCACCTTGTAATAAGCGACGAATATTTGACAATGCTTCTACTGATCGCGGAGCCATGGTTGTCTCACCGTTTTCTCCTACTTTAGGAATATAGTCTACGGCAACTGATACACTTATTCTTCGTATTACACCACTTTGCTGACGTTTGTGTGAAATAGTTGTATCGAGTTCATAATTACGTGTTGCTTCTTTATGGGTACGGCTTGGTGAAGTAGCAGTACCAGCGCCACCCTCAGTAACTGATTCAGGGATATCTGAATTAACTGGTGGCTGATTTGTCAGCGCACCAGGGATCCCAACAGCTAAACCACCAATATTATTTTCTTCGAATGTAGTTTCACTCCTAACAGCCGGTAAGTCTGGGTTATAGCGTTTTTGAGTTTCTTCAATCGCGCTAAAGTCCATACTCAAATCTACCTGTGCTGTGTAATTTGAAAGTCCAACAACCGGTATTAGAATACTGTCTATTTTTTCAAGGTATTCCTGTTCGCGCTTACGCTCTAAGTCGTACTCTTTACGAGAGCGTGCTGCTAATAAGCTTTGCGAACCTGAATTTAATAAACGACCATTTTGATCGGTAACCGTTACTCGTGTAGGTTCTAAGCCTTGTACTGCAGAGGCAATCATATCAACAACGGAGTCAACTTCTTCACGATCAAGCGATCTGCCGCGTTTAAGTGTTAATACAACTGTCGCTGATGGTTTTTTCTCTCTGCGGGCAAATACATTTTCTTTAGGAATAGCTAGCAATACTTTGGCGCGAGTTATATTGTTGAGCTCTTCAATAGTGCGTGCTAATTGTTGTTCGCGGCCATGCTTTAAACGTTCACGCTCTAAGCGCTGGCTAACACCAAAACCCATATCTTGCATAATAATATCAGAGCCCGAATCTGGCCCTTGGTCTAGCCCTTCGCGAGTCATTAACAACTTAATGTTTTGATACTCACTTTCATCAACCGATACCACATTGCCATCAAGTTGATATTCAATTTTTTGCGCATCTAAAAAGTCTAGGGTTTGGATAAGTTCTTCGGTTTGCATTTTGCCTAATGGGCGCATATCTGGCTGACGAGCCCAGATAATTATAAAAATTGCGATTGCTAAACAAATGGCTAATGCAATAACCAATGTTACTTGGCGCAATACATCAACACCATTCAAGGCACTTAAATAGCCTGACTTTTGCTCTTGTTGATCATTTTCGTCTGTTTGCTCAATGCCATCACCAGCGAGTGCAAGATCTGTAGATTGATTAGATTGCGCCACAATAATTCTCCACTACCTAGTTAAACAGGCATGTTCATGATTTCTTTATATGCGTCAACAAGTTTATTACGAACTTGTACTGTAGCTTCAAAAGCAACTGATGATTTTTGAGAAGCAATCATCGCCTCTGCGAGCGATACACTTCGATCGCCCATCTCAACCGCTTTTACTTTTTGCCCAGCATCTTGCTGTAATTCATGTACTGTATTTAATGCACTACTCAGCATCTCGCCAAATTGTGAAGTAGAAGTAGATTGTACTTGAGTAGGCAATTTATTAATTTGATTATTACGGCCAGCTTCTAAAGCCATTGATTGCATTTCTTGGAATATAGCACTATTTTGAATTTTCATACTTTAGTCTCTAACGATACAGTTAACTCTTACAGTTACTAAAGCACAAACTATGCCAATTAAAATAACCTATTAATACAGTGAGTTACTAGTTTATTTTCGAGTCAGAGTTTTGACAACCCTAAATTAAAAATGTTTAATTTAGGGTTTGGAGGTTATGCAGGAAGTGAAATACCTAAGTCACGCATTTGCGCTAATTTATAACGTAGAGTTCGTGGGCTTATACCCAGAGTTTCAGCCACGTCTTTACGCTTACCTTGACAACGTGCAAGGGTTTCTAAAATAATTCGATGCTCTTTATCTTTAAGCTCATCTTTATAGCTACCTGTATCTGCAGATAGTAAACCTTGCTTAGGTTCAACCTCAACAGGTGATTTTTCATCGTAGTATGCAGAGCTTAACGTGCTTTTCTCAATACCTTGAGCTTCTTGAGTTACCTCGGCTGCCGACACTGTTTGCACCGCAGCCAATGAAGGCTCCATAACAAAGTTATTAGATGCTAAGTTTTCGATAAAAATAGCATGCTCGTTTATTGTGTTGCCCGTACGCAGTATAAGTGCACGTTGTATAACGTTATCAAGCTCGCGCACATTACCAGGCCATGTATGAGCCAATAGCTTTTGCTCAGCCGCTTTATCTAGATACGCCATCGGCTCTTTACTTTTACTAATATGGCGCTCAATTAAATGCTTAGCCAATACAATAATATCACCGGGGCGTTGGCACAATGGTCGCCACATCAATGGAAAAACATTAAGCCTGTAATATAAATCTTCTCTAAACTGGTTTTTAGCAACCGCTTCTTTTAAGTCACGATTACTGGTAGCCAAAATACGCACATCAAGTTGAATTGTTTTACGGCCACCTAAACGCTCTACTTCACGCTCTTGCAGTACACGCAAAAGCTTAGCTTGTAACCCTAAGTCCATCTCAGTAATTTCATCAAGTAAAATAGTACCGCTCTGCGCTTGCTCAAACTTACCCGGGCATGCTTGAATCGCGCCCGTAAAAGCCCCTTTTTCATAACCAAATAAAGTGGCTTCGAGCATATTTTCAGGAATAGCCGCGCAGTTAATCGCCACAAATGGTTCATTACAACGGCTCGACTTATCGTGAATATAACGAGCAAGTACTTCCTTACCAGAACCACTTGGGCCAAGTACCATAACACTAGCATCAGAGCGTGCCACTTTACTTGCAAGCTCTAACAATTGAATACTCGTTGGGTCAGCAACAATAGGGCCGTCAGTTTCTTTTGCTTTTTCAGGCAAATAACGGCTCACCATATTCAGCAGCACTTCAGGTGCAAATGGTTTAGCCATGTAGTCAATTGCACCTAGGCGCATGGCCTCTACAGCATCGTCAATTGTGGCGTACGCCGTCATCATCAATACCGGTAAATCAGGATGGTTTAATTTAATACTACGTAATAGATCAAGCCCACTCATTGCGCCCATTTGCACGTCGCTTACAACAAGCGAAAATTGATCTTTTTTAAGCAATAACATTGCTTGCTCAGCGCTATTGGCAGCAACACATTCAATACCCGACATTTCAAGGGTATCTATTAAAGCCTCACGTAAACCTGCGTCATCTTCGACAACTAAAATAGTGTTACTCATGATGATTCCTCTAGTTTAGATGTTGACTTAATAGGCAGTAACAAGCTAAAGCAGGCACCACCATGTGCATTATTAGTTACCTCAACACGGCCTTGGTGTGCGTTAGCCACCGAACTTACTACAGCAAGCCCTAAGCCTGTACCTTGAATTTTAGTAGTAAAAAATGGTTCGAAAATCTTATCGCCTTGGCTTAAATCAACACCTGGTCCATTATCGCTCACGCTAATACAAACCATATCTAAATTTTTTAAATCTCTTTGTGCACTTATTTTTACTTTTGCACCACTGCCGATAACTTGAATACTGTTATGCACAAGGTTTTGAATAGCACTAGCTAATGCTGTTTTATTACCAACTATTTGTATATCTGGTTCAGGTAAGCTTATATCCAGCTCACTTTCATTGAGCGCTACCATCGCATCAGCGCCCGCTTTAACTTCAGTCAACAGCTGCTGCATTGAAACTTGCTCTACAACTTGCTGCTCACCACTTTTTGCAAATAACAGCATATCATTTACTTGAGTTTCCAAATCTTTCAAGCGAGACATTAGTTTTGTTTGAAAGTTATCGCGAGATGCTTCCGGTAAGCGTTTAGAACCTAAATTAGCCGCGTAAAGCATAGCGGCTGAGAGCGGCGTACGTACTTGATGTGCCAACGAGGCAACCATTTTCCCAAGCGCACTCAATCGCTGCATATGCGCAACCCGCTTTTGTAAACGGCGGGTTTCGGTCAAATCAGTCATTAAAATAAGTTGCCCAGGCTCTGGTGCTAAAGCAGTAATATCTAGCTTTATTAAGCGTCCGTCTTTTAAAGACACTTCGTGGCCATCATCTTGATGCGGCCTAAAAGAGCGCTGAATAACATTAAACCAGCGTTCGCCTTCAAGTGGTTCACCAAGCATATCAATCGCTATTTGATTCGCTTTAGCAATTAATCCCTTGCCATCAAGTACAACCACACCTGCGGGCATAGTATCAACTAAATGCGAAAGCCAACTTGCTTGCTTACGCAGATCGCTTAATTCACCAATGTACTCCTCTTGGAGTAAACATGGGTTATACTGATTTGCAGAAAAAAACTGTGGTTTTAGCACGCTTGCAAGAGCCATAATCAAATCTCAAATTGATGTAGATACATGTCTAAATGCACGATTTATACCAAAATTTATTTCATATTTTTCATCATGTTACATCAATAATTTGAGCGACATAAAAATGACGCTCGCTAAAAGGAATAATAATGAGTGAGAAAATAAAGTGCCGCTGTCCATGGCTCGATACGAGTAAACCCGACTACGTTATTTACCATGATGAGGAGTGGGGTGTGCCCCTGTATGAGGATACAAAGCTGTTTGAATTTATCACGCTTGAATCTGCGCAAGCAGGTTTAAGCTGGTACACAATTTTAAAAAAACGCAGTGGTTATAAAAAAGCATTTGCTAATTTTAATATAAATAAAGTGGCACAATTCACGCAAGATGACGTGGAAAGATTAATGCTTGATGAGAACATTGTGCGCAATCGCTTAAAAATTGCTGCAACCGTTAACAACGCAAAATGCTTTATAGAAATACAAAAAGAATTTGGAAGCTTTAGTAACTACCAATGGCAGTTTGTGGGCAATAAGCCCCTTATAAGTAATTTAAATAACGTTGAGGACTATCCAGCAATTACAGAGGCATCAACCGCATTTGCTAAAGATTTAAAAAAACGGGGTTTTAAGTTTTTAGGCCCTACAACGGTTTACGCTCATATGCAGGCCTGCGGTATGGTTAACGATCACAGTAATGATTGTTTTAGAAAAGAAGAAATTATTAAGACATTTAGTTAGTCAGTGGGTAAGTGATTAAAAGCTACGCTTTTCACGTGAGCAAGCTCAACGTCTACCGCCAAGGTTTAGATTTTAGGTTATCTTGTAGACGCGAAGCTTGCGTGACGGGCAAAGCCCGTAAGGTAGTTGCTCATTAATGAATAATAAATAACGAAAAGCATTTCACCATTTTCGTACTTCTAATCTCTTGAAAGATTATATTTTTTCATTTTTTCGACTAACGTAGTTCTGCGTACTCCTAATATTTCTGCAGCGCGAGCAACAATATAGTCGTAACGTTCTAGCGCTTGCGTTATTAAGCTTATTTCAAGTTCAGCTAAGTAATCTTTAAGTTCAATACCATCATCAGGTAAAACCCCGCTACCTGCTTGGCTAAAATCAGCTTCAGGTTCACTCTCATAATCACTAAACCCCGAGCTAAAAATATCGTTAAAGGCATCTTTTTCCATTAACTCTTCAGGGTATTGAGGCTCGTATGCCTCAACCTCAATATAACGGTATTTATCAGGTAAATCGGGGATATCAACCACTTTTTCAGGAAACATAATAACCATACGTTCCACTAAATTTGCAAGCTCACGAATATTACCCGGCCAACTATGCTCTTTTAAACTTTCAACAGCGCGTTCAGTAAACTTAGCGGTTGAGCCACTTTGCTCATTAACGCGGCGCATTAACTCTTTTAATAATAACGGTATGTCATCAGCACGCTGAGAAAGAGACGGGCTCTCAATAGGAAATACATTTAAACGATAGTATAAATCTTCGCGAAACGTGCCTTGCTCTATCATAGATTCGAGGTTGCGATGAGTCGCTGCAATAATGCGCACGTCGGCTTGAATTGCCTTTGTACCACCCACACGCTCATAGCTGCGCTCTTGTAATACGCGAAGCAGTTTAACTTGCATTTGCAGTGGCATATCGCCTATTTCATCCAAAAATAGCGTACCACCCTGAGCCAGTTCAAACCGCCCTTTACGAGCAGAAATAGCACCAGTAAATGCACCTTTTTCATGGCCAAATAATTCACTTTCGAGCAACTCACCAGGAATAGCACCACAGTTTACGGGTACAAAAGGCCCCTTAAGACGTTTTGACAATAAGTGTACGTTACGTGCGACTACCTCCTTCCCGGTACCCGACTCACCTAAAATGAGCACATTCGCATCAGTTTTAGCTACTTGCTCAATTAAAAAACGTAAATCTTTAACTGCGGTTGTTTCACCCACAAGGCCATCAAAAGTATTATGCGGTTTATTATGTTTATGCTCATTGGGAAGCATTCGCTGATATTGCTGGCAATCATGTAACAACTGAGTTGTTATATCGTGGCTAAATGGTTCACACACTAAGCCAACAACATTAGCAATACTTAGTAAGGGTTTGAGTGTTTCGCCTATTAATAAAAAAGGAAACGTAGGGTAGCGCTTTATTAAACTTTCATGATCAAGTGATTGCAAAGCACCTAAAATTATAATGCATTCTTTATTTTGGTACTTACTAAATGCTTGTTCAAAATCAGCTTCGGTATGTAATTGCACCGCTTCACCAATAAAAGTAAGTGAGGCATATAATCCTATCGAGCGATTATTATTATTATCTAAAATTAAGATCATTTTTAGCGGCCATTTATTTCACTAATTTATTCTGTTAACCAAATTGTAATCCAGTTGAAATTGTATGCAAGCACTAGTGGCGACTTTTTGACATTAACGCCAAAAAACAGACACTTTAAAATAAATTCCAATACTTTCAGACTACTTCTACAATACAAAATTTATGCTTCACCACCAAATAGTAGTAACAAATAAGCATATAAACTTTTATGGAGCTAACATATGGGGCTAACATATATTCACTTTTTACGATAAGGTTTAACTCTTGGTAGATACCTAGTCCTTAGGTATTTTGTGATTTAGGTTAAGTCTGTAATGTGTAAGACTATGCAAATAGTAAATATACTTAAAGATATAGCTACTTTTGCCGATATAGAGTAGTTAGTTTATATTTTGGAACTAAACTTGCTTAAATTGCTAGATATATTATTAAACTTTTAGGATTAGACATGGCCCATGCATCAATAAATAAATATCGCCAAATAACCGTTAGTAGCGTAAAGGAAATGACGCCATATGAACAAGTTAAACTTGTTTTTGTAAATATCATCGGTAAGTTATCTGCTGCAAAAGGATTTGTTGAACGAAAAGAGTTAGCCAAGAAGGGAGTTGCTATCTCTGATTGCATTACTTTACTGGGTGCTCTACAACAGGTATTAAACTTTGAGAATGATAACGAGATTTCATCTAATCTTGATGCTTTGTACGATTACTGCCAGCGTAATTTATTAGTCGCTAATTTAGAAAATGATATACAAAAGATCGATGAAGTTATTCTTTTAATTAAAGAAATTAAGTCAGGTTGGGAAGAAATTCCTTTCGATCAAAGAGCTCTGTAGTAACTATGTCTTTTACCACAGTAACCGCTGTTCATATTTCCGATAGCGAAACACGCAGGCAGTGCAACGAGCTTTTACTTTTAGCTGATTCAGATATAGATCAAGCGCTAAATGCGCATCACACATTAAACAGCTACTTAAAAAAATCACTTACTGAAGATAAAAACTTTTACTCAGCTGACGAACTTAAATTTTTAATTGATCTTATCCAGCAACTTTCTAATAAGATAGAAAGTGAAAAGCGGCATATAGCGACTAAAATAATCAGTAAGCAAAAAAGTAAAAATGCAGTAAAAAAGTATAAATCTCATTTTTAAAAATGCCTTTAGTTAACTTACATATCCACTTTATTTTAGTAATACGGCACTTTTACAATACTCCCACTACGTAAATTTGCTTAACGCATAACAAATCAGTCAAATATAAACTTTGGCTGATTTGTTATCGCTTAGAGTTAAATCTTCACCGCCAACTGCATAGTCTAAATAATCTACGTCTCATTATTACGATATGAAGCAAGCTATCTAGATAATGTTATACATTTGAGTTATATCAACTCAGTTAATTAAGTAGTCAATCTTGAGGTAAGAAAACTGCGTCGATAACAAGGCAAGAATCTCGTTATTTAGTTGCTCTATATCAGAAATTTCTAACGCAGTTAGCGCCCGGTCAATCCCCCTAATTGATTAAGTATTATTGCGGATTGATATTATATCAATCTGCTTGTATGAAGGGTCTATTTAAGGATAAGAAAATCCCGCTAGAACTAGAAAAAATTATTGCATCTGGTTGTTCTAAAAAATTTTTCAACGACGCTATAGAGTGATCTAATTCGTTAAATGACTCAAATATTTATACAGGTTGATCTCAACCTTCTCTCTTGAATAGAATCGCCAGTTTCTGCTCTCATACACGTGGATATAATAATTTTCCGCAAGTAGGTGGGTTGTTTTTTTATCTTGGAGTAGTCATGCATATAATAGGACGCATCTTGGTATTGTTTTAATTAGAATTAGCATTCGTTTTTTGGACTAATAGCTTTTAGTTAGCTATGCAGGTAGGTTTTTCTAGTGATGAGGTCAAAGTAACAAGTTAGAAGAGTACCTATTACTTTACTTGACCTCAAATTTATAATTTTATCCAGCTTAACTTGATTGTTTAACTACACCAGGGAGATTAGCTAATTGTTGTGTTAAATAACTACCTGTTGCGTTCATATTTGCCACAAGTAAATCCATGGCATTATATTGGCTTAATAAGCGACTTTCATAAGCAGCCATGCGTAAAGTAAAGTCTTCAGCATCCTCGCCTAGTTTATCTATTTGCGCTTCTCGCCCATCTATACGTGTCTCAATTATTCCACCTGAGGCCGTATAACCTTTAATAACCGTATCTAGTTTGGCAACGAAACCATCGTCTTCGTTTTCGCCAACAAAAAAGGTCATTATTGCTGCGGGGTCATCTTCAACAGCCTTTTTTAGCACATCGTCATCAATACTTAACTTGCCTGAGCGCTCAGTTCTAATACCGTAATTTGATAAAAAGTCAGTATTCCCATTTCCTGTACTAAATTCAGAGGTAAGTAATGCTCTAACTTGGTTCACTGAACCTCGCAGCAATGAGTCACCCGCTAATGCACCCACTCCATTTTCAGCAGATGAACTACCTAATTGTGCAGATAAATCAATAAACGCGTTAAATTTCTCTACAAATGATTTTAATCCTGCCGCTATATTATTATTATTTTCGGTTATTTTAGCCTTACTTAAATCATCACTAACGCCATGTGTTTTTTTAGCTGTAATGGTTACGCCGTCAATAACACCGGCAAATTCATTAGTACTACTCGTTGCAACTAAAGTCCCATCAATTGTTATTGATGCATCAGTGGCTTTAATTGTTTCATTTAAATTTTTGGCATAGGTAGGTGAAGCTGGATCGCTATCAAATGCTAAGCGCGATAAACCTGCATTGTCGGTATTGTTAGCATCGCTTACATCATCTACAACAATTTTAATTGCATTTGCTTCGCCAGTTTCTTTACTTGATAGTACTAAATGCTGGCCTGAGTTATCAGTAATAATAGTTGCGTTCACTGAGTCATTGTCATTAGAGTCATTAATAGCATCGCGAATATCAGCCAGAGTCGCTGTATCAGAAACATCGATGTTAAAATTATTGCTACCCGAACTAATAGTGAGTTTACCTTCACCAACAGCAGCATCTGCGCCAATAGCTTCTGACACTAATTTATGGTTTTCTGCTAAGTTGTTAACTTTTATAGAGTAGTTATTAGTTTGTGCATTTTTTTCAGAACTAAGAGAAACAAAATCGTCACTTCCGCTAATGGTGCGTTTTTGAAAATTATCAACATCCCCCAACGACTCTAATGAAGTGTTAAGTTCTTCTAATGACGATTTAAGCGCACCAACAGCTGATATATCAGTGGTATGAGTTGCTTGCTGGCGAGTAATTCGTGCTTGGTAAGGCGCTTTTTCGGCATTAACTAAAGCATCTACAATTTCGCTAACCTGTAAACCCGAACCGATACCTGTAAATGAAATAGCCATAATACACTTCCTCTTTAATTGCTAACTAAACCTTAAAATCAACCAACACACCAGTAGCTTCGGCTAGCTTAGACACAATGCCTAACACCTCTTCAGACGGGTACTGCTTGACTAAATCACCACTTTCTTTGTCAATTACTTTAATAACATTTCTACCTGAATCTTCATCAACTTTAAATTGAATACTACGATTCATTTCACCCATAAAGTTTTGCAATTGTTGCGCCACTTTTTCTAGCTTGTCGGGTGATAATTCGGCATTACTTGAGCTTTCGTTTACTTTTAACTCTGAGGAGTATGTATTTGCATTGGCTAACTGAGCTTGATTTTGTAGTGCGGAGGAAGGCGTGTTGGTTTTCTCGCCTTGTAAAGCAAGCATATTGTTTAACTGTAAGCTTTGAGTTTCCATAATTCGCTCCTAGTTTAAAGCGATAATTTATTAACTAATACAACAAAGGAAGGGAGACCCTTCCTTGTTATATTTAGTATAGAGCTTATTTAAAAATTAACCTAATAAGCTTAGTGCTGCTTGTGGCAACTGGTTAGACTGAGCTAAAATTGTTGTACCCGCTTGTTGCATGATTTGGTTTTTAGTCAGTTTAGCTGTTTCTGCAGCATAGTCAGTATCTTCGATACGACTTCTTGATGCTGATACGTTTTCAGAAACGTTTGCTAAGTTACTAATTGTATGGCCAAAACGGTTTTGCACCGCACCCAAATCAGCTCGTTGCGCATCAATTTGTGCCAATGCCGCATCAATCGTTTGAATTGCATTTTGAGCACCTTCACTCGTAGTGCCTGAAATATCAATATCTTCAACAGATACTAACTTACTTGAGCCACCCGTTGCTCCAATTGCAGCCGCGCCAGCTCCTAGTATCTCATTCACTGATGCTCCAGAAATACCAATTTTATTCGAAGATGATAACTCTAAAGTAGATGAAACAGCCTGACTACCAGCAGCAGTACCGCCTCCTAATGATGCAGTACCTGCTGTAGCAATAAGCTCAATACCATTAACACCCGTTGCCTTAATCGTTAAATCACCGCCTGATTCAACAACATCATATCCATCTGCTACCATAGCTTCAGCTAAACGTGCAGCATCACCACCAAACTCAGCAAGCTTATAAGTGTCTTCACCTATATTTAAATCACCTACATCAGAAGAACTCAAACCCTCTAACGTAGTGCTTAACTCTGACGTTGCCGTCACGCCAGCTGCTGCTGTATTTATTTTAACAGCAATATCTTCAGCACCATCGCCTGCTGTAACCGAAACGCCTTTACCGTTAATATTAAGCGTGGCATCAGCAGTAGTCGCATTTTGTAATGCTAATGTAGTATCACCAGCAGTACCTAAAACACCGCCCGCTCCAGTTATAACATTTGCACCAATCGCATCAGCTGAAACATCACGTAGGCTTACGTTAATTGTTTCGTTCGCGTTTGAGCCCACTTGGAACTGTTTAGTACCAAACGAGCCATCTAACAAGCTAGTGCCACCAAATTTAGTCGTATCAGCAATACGGGTAAGTTCTTGTTGTAGTGCACCTACTTCTTTTTGTAGTGCCGCACGAGCATCAGCATCGTTTGAACCATTCGCTGATTGTAGTGACAAGTCACGCATACGTTGTAAAATATTTGCTGATTCAGTCATTGCGCCTTCAGCCGTTTGCGCCATTGAAATACCATCGTTCGCATTACGCTGTGCAACACCTAAACCATTTACCTGTGAAGTTAAGCGGTTAGCAATTTGCAGACCAGCCGCATCATCTTTTGCGCTATTAATACGCATACCCGATGAAAGACGTTGCATTGATGTACCTAATGCTTCGCTTGATTTTGCTAAGTTTCTTTGTGCGTTGATAGACGATACATTTGTATTTACTGATAAAGCCATGTTATAACTCCTGATTACTTTCGTAATGTAACTAATTGATTTTAACCAAGAGCCATCACATATTTAATTTGTTCAAGCTCCGTTCTGATTAAGTTAACGGCCGTTATAAAATTACCTTTAGCTTTTTTTTAAAATAAATAACAATAAAAACAAAAAAAAACTTAAAACCATGAAATAAAACAAAAAAAGCCAAGCATATTTGCTTGGCTTTTTTCGGTAGCTGGTTTGCTTTAGGTGTTAACCGCCTAATAAACTTAACGCGGCTTGTGGTAATTGATTCGCCTGCGACAATATAGTGGTGCCGGCTTGCTGCATTATTTGGTTTTTTGTTAGTGTTGCAGTCTCAAGTGCGTAGTCAGTATCTTGAATACGGCTTCTCGACCCTGCCACGTTTTCAGCAACGTTCGCTAAGTTACTAATAGTATGGCCAAAGCGGTTTTGCACCGCACCTAAATCAGCGCGCTGTGCATCAATTTGTGACAATGCCGCATCAATAGTATTAATAGCTGCTTGCGCACCTACACTGGTTGTGCCAGAAATATCAATATCTTCAACTGTTGTTAGTGTACTGCTTGATGCACCTAAAAACTCTGCTTCATCTGCCGTACCATCATTAGAAATACCAATAGTATTTGGTGATGACAACTCCACTCGCGATGTTTTAGCTGTATCAGCAGTGGCTGCGGCCACACCATCAAACGTTAAAGTACCCGCTGCGGTACCCACTGTTTCAGCAATGGCTTCAATACCATCTGTTCCAGTTGCTTTGAGGGCAATAGAATTAGTGTCTGGATCAAACACTGCATCATAACCATCAGCCGTCATGTCTTGTGCTAAGCGCGTCATATCACCGCCATAACCGCCTAAGTCATATTCGTCGTCACCAATCTTAATCGTTGCGTTATCAGCACTAGTAATGCCTGCAATAGTCACATCCAGCTTAGCAGTTGCAGTAACTCCCGATGCAGAATTATTGACTTTGTCTGCTATTTTAGTAGCCCCTTCTGCTGCAATAGTAATGTCTTTACCATTAATATTTACATTACCCGCAGTAACAGTAGCTGCAACACTCGCTAAAGTACCAGCAGCAGCTGCCGCACCTAACGCAGTGCCTCCGCCTTTAACTTCATTTGCACCAATTGCGTCAGCCGACATATTGCCCAAGCTTACGTTAATTGTTTCATTGGCATTAGCACCAACCTGAAACTGCTTAGTACCAAATGAGCCATCTAGTAGGCTGGTGTTACCAAATTTAGTTGTATCTGCAATACGTGTTAGCTCTTGCTGAAGCGCACTCATTTCTTTTTGTAATGATGCACGGTCTACCGCACTATTTGAACCATTGGCTGATTGCAGAGATAAATCACGCATACGTTGCAGAATATTTGCCGACTCTTGCATTGCGCCCTCAGCCGTTTGCGCCATTGAAATACCATCGTTCGCATTTCGTTGAGCAACGGTTAAACCATTTACCTGAGACGTTAAGCGGTTAGCAATTTGTAAGCCTGCCGCATCATCCTTTGCACTGTTAATACGCAAACCTGATGAAAGTCTCTGCATTGAGGTTTCCAGAGCCATGCTAGATTTAGTTAGATTGCGTTGCCCATTGAGTGATGCAACATTTGTGTTTACACTTAAAGCCATTTTACCATCTCCTAGTTTAATCAGAGTGTGGTTCAAATTACTTAGCAGGAACCACGCTTTCTATGACTATAGAAATGCACATGTTGTGCCAACTCGAATTAAATAACCTAACTACTTGTTTATTAACAAATTAACAGTACTAACTTTAGGTAGTATGAGAGGTTTTTAACTTTTTTAGGCTTTATACTTGAAGAGGGGGTTTGCGATGACAATTTTTTGCCGCTTTGAAAAGGCAAGTTATTACCTTTATAAAGTAAAGGTAATAACTGTTGACTGTATCTTATATATAATCAAATAGTGATAGTTTAGCTAAGCGACCAAATGTAGCTTGTGATGCTTGTAGTGCGGTTTCTTGTTTGGTTAGCTCACTAATAGCAGCAGCTGTATCTATCTCGACTAAATCTGACTTGTTTGATTTATTATTTATATCCAAAGCACTATTTGAATCAGTTACTCGCTCCACTACATTCATACGTCCACCAAGGCTCGCTTGAGTAAAAACAACCTGCTCGCTGGCATTTTTCAACTGAATAAGGCCATCTGACAGTGCTTGCTGTAGTCCCTCGCCCTCAAGCTCTTCATCATTTAAGCTAGTAATTAAGTCTTGTAAGGTGTTTAGTACATTTTCTTTATGTGGTTTTTCAAGGCTAAAGTCTAATTGGCCGGGCGCGGTGCCCTCTAAACTAATCTGCATACCTGCAAACTCAATTGGCTCATCTGTTACTTCGCCAATAACAGGTGGAGTTAAAGATGCGCCATCCCGAAGAATCTCATACTGAGCGGGATCAGCTGGTGTTGCACCAGGAACAACCACTACGTTATAAGTATTGATTGTTGCTGAAACAGCAGGGTCGGGATCTGAGTTATAGCTATCTTTATGAAACTTATCAAATTCACCTTGGTTTTCTACGTACACAGTGCCAGAAGTAATAGTACCTGTTGCAACTCCCTGGTTTGAAGTGACATCTAACCGTGCATCTACTTTTTCAAAGGCATTAAAACCATTATCGCTGGATTTAATATCAACCCCTTTTGCAATAGTAATTTCATGTTGTCCTTGATCTCCTTGATATTCATATTTCCCATCGACACTATTAAAGGTATACGTCTGAATATCATCTTGGTAACCAGAAAAAATGTACTCTCCACCTTCTGACTGAGTATTCATTAAGTTAAGTAATGATTTTTGTAACTCTTGTAGCTCTCCTGCAATTGACGCTAGCGCATCTTTGCTGAGTGACCCATTACCTGCTTGAATAGTTAGCATCTGCGCTTCTAAAATAGCGTCATTCATTCCCGATAAAATACTTTCTTCGGTTTCTAATCGACCTTTTAGCTGATTAATATTTTTAGTATGCTGCTCATTCGTTTGAATTTTATTTGAATACAACATTCCTTGAGATATTGCTGCTGGGCCTTCTGAAACAGTTAAATACTTTTGCCCTGTATTTACACGTTCTTGCGCACCGGCCACACCTTGTTGGTTATCGAGTATTTTATTAATATTATTTTGATACATTAAGTTATTTGATAAGCGCATAATTACCTCGCAGCACTGAGTAAAGTCTCAAAAATAGAACGAGCGGCAGAAAGCACCTGAGCTGAGGCCGCATAAGATTGCTGAAAACGTAGTAAATTGGCTGCTTCTTCATCAAGGTTCACACCAGATAAAGACTCGTACCATGCCTCTGATTGCTCAGCTAACGCATCAAATGCGGCTCCATTCGTTCTAGCCTGACTAGTTACCACACCAATTTCAGTAACCAATCCTGCATATGCTTGGTTAAACGTTTTATGATTATCGGCACTAGTACTAGTGACTACATTTTGACGCACTAGGTCGCCATTTTGCAATTCAGCGAGTTTTAAACCGTTACGATTATCATCAAAGCCACCTTCATTAAATTCTAGAGTAAAACTATCGCCAGCCGCCGGTGTACCTTCAATATTAAAGTCAAACCCATAAGTTGCAAATGCGCCGCCAGCTTGATTAAGCAGATTATTAGCCGGAGGAATTATTGTAACCGTCGTGGTATTTATGTTGTCTGAAATTATATACTCGTCTGGATTCGCTGTTTTTACTATATTAATAGGTCCATTCGCTAATGCTAATGGGGAAGTAGTAAAGCTACCCGTTGTAACATCGCTAACTTCTCCTGCAGAAATGGAAGCCGTGCCTGTGTTATCACCATCTGCAGCGGTTCTCACTGGTGAGGCAAGTGCTAAGTCTTCACCGCGCCCAGTAAGCAAAGATATGTTACCAGCCGCACCTGAGTTTAACTTTACTTGAAATTGATCTCCTGCATTTCCAGCACCCACTACACTTATTTGCAAACCAAAAGACTCTCCGCTCACAACTGTTGACGAGTCAATAACACCGGCCACTACATTAGCTAGTGAAGGATTTCCAAGCGGCTCACCTTTATTGTCAATTGGTTGAATACTGACTTCATTAGGATTTGCTGTATAAGTAATAATAAAATCACTTGCTGGTAACTCACTACCCATACCAGGCTCTACAGTGGCAGTAATACTGGCCGTACCTGTATTGTTTTGATAAGGAAAGCCTCCAACACTAGGAATTTCAAATATATCACCGCCAAGCTGACCACTTGCATCCATACCTAAATGATTTTGTTGATTGAAAGAATCAGCTATTGCCAGCCCCATTTGACCTAGTTGATTTTGTGTAGGGATTAAAATATCATCTCGAAAAGCAAGCAATCCACCAATTTTCCCTTTTAATTTACTAGCATCAACATCTAACGGCACCGCTTTTCCACCATTAACATCTAAGCGAAGCTCTTGAAAGTTAGGATCTGGGTCTGCACTCATAGAAAATAGATTAAAAGTACCATTTTGCATAACGACAGCTTCACCGGTTCCCATAAATACAAGCTTTTCACCATTTGGCCCATCAAGCGTTTCAATATCTATTAATTCAGATAAGTTACGTATCGCTTTATCACGCTCGTTGTAAGCAGAGCTAGCATCTGAGGCACTATTAGTACCATTAATTCCGACAATTTCTTGATTTAAAGAGCTAATATTTTCGATTAAAGTATTAGCTTCAGTGGAGAATATTTGTAATTGCTCATCGACTACTCGTTTTTGTTCAACTACAATCCCCGAAAGCCTATCCATCTGGTCAAGTAGGTTTTCTGCATCACTCATAACTAAAGAGCGAGCTACAGATGATGATGGTTGATTGAGTGCTTCTTGAACATTATTAAAAAATGAATTTAAGCTCGTTGATACACTATTTGACTCTTGTGAGAATAGTGTATCAATTCGGTTTGCTTCACTTTCAAACTGATCAAAAAATGTTTTATTTGATGTATCTCTGTTTAATTGTTTTTGTGCAAATTCATTAAGTAAACGGTACGTCTCGCCTCTCCCCACTTGATTATCAATCATCGTGGTATGTTCGGTCCGTTCACGTACGTAACCTTCCGTGTTTACATTGGCAATATTTTTACTTGTCGTTTGCAGTAAATCAGAACTTGCTCTTATTCCAGAATTTGCAATGTTTAATAAATTAAACGACATATTACTTTACTCCTTGGCGGATCACGCTTGTTGCAATATTTTTAAGCTCAGTACTATTAAGTACTTGTTTAATTTTATCCGCATAATTTGGGTCTGTTGCATAACCAGCTTTTTGGAGAGAATCTAAAAAATCATTTGGTTTTGCTGTATTTTGTAATGCTTCTTTGTAGCGTGGGTTTTGCGTCAAAAAATCTACAAAATCATTAACGCTGTCTTTAATTGAATCATAAGCTCTAAAGCTTGCTTGTTTTTTAACGGGTGTACCTTGCTCAAATTCAAGCGTTACTTTGCTTGCTTTATCGCCTTCCCAGCTTTTATCTGACTTAATATTAAATAAGTTATTTGAACTGCCGCCATCACTTTTATTAATGATATGCTTGCCCCAACCTGTTTCAAGTGCTGCTTGTGCAACCATAACGGCTGGGTTTAAACCAATTTTTTTAGCCGCTGTTTTTGCATGCTCCCACACTGAACTTACAAACTCTTCGGCAGTGTCGAAGTTTGCCTTATTGTCATTCGACTTAGCCTCTTCTGTAATTTTGTTATCAGTTAATGGAATGGTTTCTTTTTTATACTGTTGATGCGGCAACTCTGTGCCTGCACGCTGATCACTTAAAAAATCATTGCTCGTTCTGAGTACTGAGCTTGGCGTGTAGTTTTTAGCATCAGGGGAGAGTTGTTGAACGATTAAATCAGCCAGCCCTAATGAGCCATTAGATGACAATTCAGATGAAAGTTGTTGGTCGTGCATTTCTTCAAAAAACTTTACGCTACTTGAATTAAATGGGCTTTCTTTGTCCTCAAATGCTTCATTTGCTTTGCGCATACCTTTGAGCAACATTTGCGTAAATATTGCTTCAAATTGTGCAGCCGCTTTTTTAAGCGCAGCTTTAGAAGCATCTGTCGATGCGTCGCCACTTGTTAAGGCTTCTTGTCGAAGTGAGTTTAAGTTGCCTAAATCAAAAAAGTTTTGCTTATCGAGGTGGTTCGTTTCCATCGGCTTTTTGACACAAAATGAATAATGCAGTTAAAAATGCAAAAATTGAGCCACTACCAAACAAAACGATAAAGATAAGTATAATAATTTTGAGTTATACCAATTAGCTTAATTAAGTGATCTGTTTTGAGGCAGGAAAACCTTGTTGATAGTAGGCAAAAACTTCGTTGTTTAATTGTTCTCTGCAATTGCGCCTGCGTTGCGATACCTTGTGCACCCATGCGGTCGTAAATGAGAAAAGTTTAACGCAGCTAGCGTCAGTTTTGCCCTCTTCAAAATGATTAAATATATTGCAGATTAGTGTACTATAAATAAAAGAGCCCTATATCTTGTTTGAAAGATATAGGGCTTTAAGTAATACGTAATTTATGTGCCTAAAGATTTAAATAACAACTAGCTGGCCATTAATTGCGCCCGCTTCTTTTAATGCCTCTAAAATAGCCATTAAGTCACCAGGTGCTGCACCCACTTCGTTAATTGCACGCACTAAATCATCTAAGCTCACACCTGGATTAAATACAAATGCCCGCGAGTCATCTTGATTTACATCTATAATACTCTGCTGCGTGACAACAGTATCCCCTGCACCTAGCGGGTTTGGTTGCGTCACATTTTGTTGCTCTGCAATTGTTACTGTTAAGCCGCCGTGAGTAATTGCTGCAGGTTGAAGCTTAACGTTTTTGCCTATAACAATAGTGCCAGTACGCGAATTAACTATTATTTTAGCTGCCATATCAGCTGGCTTAAATTCTAAATTTTCAAGTGTTGATAAATACGATACACGTTGCGAGGCATCTCTGGGGGCAACAACACGAACGGAAACAGAGTCAATTGCTTGCGCGCTATTTGGACCAACCAAATCGTTAATTGTTCTTTCTAAACGTTTAGCCGTTGTAAAATCAGGACGGTTTAAATTAAAGGTAATAAAGTCACCTTGCATAAACGGGCTTTCTACGGTGCGCTCAACAGTTGCGCCATTGGGTATACGACCAACAGTGGGAGTGTTCATAACAACTTTACTACCATCTAAGCCTTCAGCTCCAAAACCACCTACAATTAAGCTACCTTGCGCAATTGCGTACACGTTACCATCTACACCTTTTAAAAAAGTTTGTAATAAAGTACCACCACGTAAGCTGCCTGCACTGCCAATAGAAGAAACAGTTATATCTATTGTTTGCCCTGGTTTTCTAAATGCAGGTAGTTCAGCATGGACTGCAACAGCCGCAACATTTTTAATTTTAGGACTTTGAGTTGAAGGTAATGTGATACCAAAGTTATTCAACATGCCTCTAAAACTTTGTTGAGTATATGAATTTTGTTCGCCAGTACCAGGTAAACCTACTACTAAACCATAGCCTACCAACTGGTTTGAACGTACCCCTTCAACCATAGATACATCTTTTATGCGCTCGGCATTGGCAGTAAACTGCCAGCCTAATAATACAATTAAGCATAAAGTTTTAAAGCTGTTCATGTGACTACCTCTAAAATGGAAACAGCGAACTGCTAAAGAAACGTGTGAGCCAACCAGGACTTTGTGCTTCTTGCGTCTGCCCTTTACCTGAGTATTGAATACGTGCGTTAGCAATACGGTTTGATTCAACCGTATTATCGGCGCTTACGTCTTGAGGGCGAACTAGCCCTTCTAACCGAATAAACTCTTCGCCTGTATTAAGCGTTAGCCACTTTTCGCCACGGATCACTAAGTTTCCGTTTGGTAAAACGCGCATTACGTTAACCGAAATATCACCCACTAAACTGTTTGATTGATTTGATTTTGAGTCACCTTTAAACGACGAGTCACTACCAACACCAAACTGAATGCTATCACCACCTATATTTACAGGTAGACCGCCGAATCCAATAACAGGGTCTAAGCTTGCTTCGGTTTCTTTGTCTGTTTCTGTTTTAGCTGCTTTTGTTGCTTGAGTTGACTCTTGCAATTTAACCGTAATTATATCGCCAGTACGCAGTGCTTTCTTATCAGAATACAAATCGTTTGATGTATGAGTATTAAATAGTGAACCTGTTGCTACCATCGGCTCTAAAATAGGCTCAGGGTACATAGGTGCGTAGTAAGGATCATCCTGTACTATTTCACTATTTTGCGTTGACATACAACCACTTAAAAATAATGTGCCTGCTGCAAATAAAATAATATTACGCATAATTCCCCCCGCACTATTAAAGCTGTTGATTGATGTAACTCATCATTTCGTCAACAGCCGAAATTACTTTTGAGTTCATCTCATAAATACGCTGAGTTTCAATTAAGTTTACCAGCTCTTCAGTTACATTTACGTTTGATGTTTCAAGTGAGCCCTGAATAATGCTACCTAATCCTTCAACGCCTGGGTTACCTTGCACTGGAGCGCCACTTACAGCTGTTTCGGTATATAGGTTTTGACCAATTGGCTCAAGACCCGATGGATTAATAAAGTCACTAATAGTAAGTTGACCAATGACAACGTTGTCGGCTTGGCCTGCAATACGTACAGACACTTCGCCATCTTGAGAAATAGTTATTGACTGAGCGTCTTCAGGAACGTTCATTTCAGGCTGAATAACATAACCTGCTCCCGATGTCACAATTCGACCATCACCATCAGTAGTAAACTGACCATTGCGAGAATAGGCGATATTGCCATCGGGTTGAAGTACTTCAAAAAAACCTTCGCCAGAAATCATCCAATCTAACGAATTTTCAGTGGTCAACATGTTACCTTGCGTAAATTCTTTTTGGTTGGCTACAACTTTAGCACCCGCACCTAACATTAAACCTGAGGGCATTTGGGTATCTTGCGATGAACGGCCACCAGGTTGGTTGATATTTTGATAAAGTAAATCTTCAAAAATGGCACGACTTTTCTTGTATCCAACCGTACTGGCGTTAGCTAAGTTATTTGATATAACCGAGATATCGGTTTGTTGGGCATCAAGCCCAGTTTTGCTGATCCATAATGCTGGGTTCATAATAGAGTCCTCATTTTAAAGTTAAACTATTCTCAACAGCTGATCTTGACGCTCGTCAATTTCTTCGGCTGTTTTCATAAGCTTTACTTGTAATTCAAATTGTCGTTGATGGCTGATCATATCGACCATTTCGTGAACTGGGTTAACATTAGACATCTCCAATGAACCGCTTAATACTTTTACATTGGCTGAGGTTTCAACCGTTTGATTTGGCTTTGGCCTAAATAAACCATCGTTACCTTTTTCAAGTGTGGAATTATTAGCTTCAACTATTTTTAAGCGATCAACTTCTTCTAAAAAGTTAGCTGGCGCGCCTTGTGGTCGTACTTGAATTGCACCATCTTCACTGAATCCGATTTTTTCAATCGGAACAGGTAAGATTATAGGACCACCTTCGCCAATTACTTGACGCCCACCACTGGTAACCAACATACCTTGGGCAGTTATATTAAGCGTACCTACTTTAGTGTAAGCTTCGTTACCTGAGGCGTCTTGCACGCTTAGCCAGGCGTTGTCGCTCATTGCTATGTCTAAATCACGGCCGGTTTGAACAATACCGCCCGATGTCATATCTGAACCAGGGCGTTCTTCCATAGAAAACACCCTTGTTGGTAGACCTTCACCAAATGCTTGCATCGATCGTGCTTGAGCAAAATCAGATTTAAAGCCTGTGGTATTGGCGTTCGCCAAATTATTGGCTTTAAGAGCCATACCCAGCATGCTTTGCTTAGCGCCAGACGCGGCAATATAGACCATTTTATCCATAACATCGACTCACATAAAAATCTCTGCAATAGTAAATGCAATATAGATGCCAGATTAAATTTAATACTATAAAGAAATTATTATGGCGTGGTTTAAATGTGTCTTACCAATCTGCTTAAATTATATAAATACTTATGCCGGCTGGTATTAACTACCCCAACGTTGAATCAGCCAATAAAAAGGCTGCAATTAAGCAGCCTTTAAGGATAAATTAAACAGTTTTAGTTTATCGTATTTGTAAAATACTTTGCTGAATTGTTGAGTTAACTTCAAGCGCACGCGAGTTTGCTTGATAGTTACGCTGTGCAGTGATCAGATCAACTAATTCGCTAGTTAAATTTACGTTTGATTGTTCAAGTGCTGATGAATTTATTTTACCCAGTGAACCAGAACCAGGTTCGCCAGCAATAGGTTCCCCCGATGTTATACTTTCTTTCCAGCTCGTATTACCAACCTGTTCCAAGCCTTGCGAGTTCGCAAAGCGAACCATAGCGACTTGCCCTAAAAAAGTAGAATCGCCATTACTATATGAAGCAACTAGCTTACCATCTGTACCGATATCAATACCTGCTAAACGGCCAACTGTTGCGCCATCTTGATTAAGGGTTTTCACTTCAAAATTACTTGCATATTGAGTTGGTATTTTAGTAACCCCATTAGCCTCATCGCGCCAATTGATAGTGATATCATTTGGAAACGTAGCACCATTGCTTAACAGGTCAGAAAGACCTGGTGTGGCTGATGTAACAGTAAGAGGGTCAAAAGTAGTTCCTGTATTTGCAACACCGTTTGTGCTGAGTGGCTGGCCACTTGCATCGAAGCGAAATGTAGAAATAGGAGTATAAGGTGCGGCAGTTTGCTCTAGGCCATTTTCGTCAAACGACTTACCATCTAGTGTTGTATGTACTTCCCACATATTTTCATCACCTACAACTGGTGGTGTTGCTGGCGCAGGCTTAACAAAGAAAAACTGCAATACGTGCGGCTCACCGAGTGAGTCATACACTGTTGTTGAAGTTGATGAATTATAACTAGCGCTTACACTTGGATCGAACGCAATTGTGGTTGCTTGTTCGCGTGAATCTAAATTAAATGAGTTATATATAGTAGATGTTGCACGCGGTGAACCTGAAGAATCTGGTATTTGCAGAGCAGACGAAGTACTTAAACTAACAGATGTTGTATCACCCGTTGTTGGGTTAACAGGAAACCCTTGAAGAAAATTCCCTTGTGAGTCAACCATATAGTTATCTTTATCAAGTTTGAAGGCCCCCGCACGTGTGTAACTAAAATCTTGCTCTCCAAGCACAGCGCTGGTAGCAAAGTAACCCTCACCAGTAATAGCTAAATCTAATGAATTCTGAGTAAACTGAAGTGAACCCTGATGAAATTGCTGTGCAACCATCGCTGTTCGAACACCATCACCGTTTTTTGTTTTACTTGTACTAAATACTGATGATGCGTACACGTCTGCAAATTCAGCACGTGACTCTTTAAAGCCCGTACTATTTACGTTGGCAATATTATTTGCGGTAACGTCTAAATCTTTTTGTGCGGCAGCAAGGCCGGATAATGCAATGTTAAAGCTCATAATTAACCTCTAATCTATTAAACTTTAGCCTAAAGGCCAACGTGAGAAATATTAAGTATCTATTACGCGATTTCTGCGACATCTGTCAGCCTAACCGCACCTTCTCTAGTGTTAATAATGATGCCGCTTGCACCATTAATATTAACACTTTCAATATTTTTAAAAGTAGCAATAGGCAAACTTGAAAACTCACCGCTAGTACTACCTTCAGCTTTAATTTTATAATCGCCTGGAGGCAGACGCTCACCACCTTCATTTTTTCCATCCCATGAGAAACGGATAGCACCAGCTGATTGTGCGCCTAATTCAATGGATCTCACTAACTGTCCAGATTCATCTTCAATCCGAAGTGTTAAACTCTCAACTGGATTTTCTGCAACAACAGAACCACGCGCTTCTTCAGATTCTTTTAACTCTAAAGTATCAGATTCTAAAAGTGCTTTTTTCCCTACTAATGTAGATGCTTGTAACGCTGAGTTTGAAGTCATTGATGCAGCTAATGTTTCAAAATTAGAATTTAAATTTGAAATACCTTCAGCCATCGTAAAGTTCGTCATTTGCGCAATCATCTGATCGTTATCAGCCGGGTTACTCGGATCTTGAAACGATAATTGTTGCGTTAACAATGAGAAGAAGTCTTCCTGAGTTAATGCATCACTTTTCTCTTCAGTGTCTACTTGCTTATCTTGCCACCGTAAAGAATCTAAATAGGATGTGGTGGATGTACTGATATCGTTGCTCATAGCCTACCCTCTGTTACCTCTGCCCTAACAGCAGTGTTTTACTCAACATTTGTTTAGCTGCATCGGCAACTTGTACATTTGTCTGATACGAACGAGAGGCAGATATCATATTTGCCATCTCTTCAACGACATTTACGTTAGGCTTGTAAATATAACCATTTTCATCAGCACTAGGATGATTCGGGTTATATTCAATTTGTAATGGTTTATTACTTTCAACAATGCCTAACACCTTAACGCCTACAGAAGAACCTTGTGGGTTGCTTGCTGAGGCAGAAGCTTTAGTAAGTTCGGCAGCAAACACTGGTTGCCGCGATCGGTATGTTTTATCCTGAGAAGAACTAACCGTATTCGCATTAGATATATTACTGGCCGTCGTATTTAAGCGCACATTTTGTGCACTCATAGCTGAACCAGCAATATCGAAAACATTATATAAACTCATAATTATTATCCTTGGCTGCCGAGTGCTTTATTCAGACCTTTAAATCTACCAGTTAAAAACTGTAAACTCGCCTGATACTCCATAGCATTCTGTGTATACAAGTTTCGTTCCACCTGTATATCAACAGAGTTACCATCACCTGTATCTGTTTGATTTGGCGTACGAAATAATTCAGAACCACCTACACTTCGAGTTCCTCCGGCAATGTGTTTATCGTTTGTTCTTACCATAGTATTGCCGCCTAACTGGTGAGATTTTGCCGTTTTTAATGCAGTGGCAAAATCAATATCTTTTGCCTTATAGCCAGGCGTATCAGCATTAGCTATATTAGCAGCGAGCACTTCGGCTCTTTGCGAACGGATCAACATAGCATGCGGGTGCACACCAAGCGCTTTATCAAAACTGATAGCCATAGCCACCTCCAAAAAATTGACTTAGCTTAGATAAAGCAAGAAATAAGCCATTAAATTTATTTTTGTTTAAAGCTATTTATCCAAATAATTAAACACAGTGTTAAAAAACTAAATTTAGAGAGATGGGAGGGTTTAGGTATGAGACTTCAGATATTATAGAATGCTTTAATATGGACATATGTAAGATAAAAATATTTAAATTAAATGAACTGCGGAGAGATAATTTCTCTACATCTGAATTCTATCTGTTCGCTAAAAACAAAAAACGACGCTAAGTGCGTCGTTTAAATATAAAAAATTAGAAGGGTAATAAGCTACTAGCATTACTTTTTTTGATAAACAATACCAGGGTTGCACCTAACCATATCAAACTCATCACTTAACCCGCTCATAGATTCCGACGCCCCTAAAAGTAAATAACCTTTAGGGTTTAGTGCTTGAGAGAATTGCGCGATAATTTTAGCTTTTACTTCTGGTGCAAAGTAAATCAGCACATTACGGCAAAATATAATATCGAACTTACCCATAAGTGCGTATGAGTCGAGCAAGTTAAGGTGTCTAAAACTTACTTGTTTTTTTATTGAATCGTTTATCTGAGCCATACCGTTGCCGCTGTCTTTGAAAAACTTTTTACGGCGTTCTGCTGATAAACCTCTTGCCAGTGCTAGAGAGTCATATTCTGCGTGTTTACACATATCAAGCATAGTGTTGGATATATCTGTAGCGACTATTTGTGCCCCCATGCGTAACACACCCGGCGAGCTTGCCTGGAATTCAGCAACCGACATGGCAATTGAATATGGCTCTTGCCCTGAGGAACTTGCTGCAGACCATATTTTTAATGGTCTGTTAAGTCCTTTAAACTCAGGAAAAAATTTAGTTTTTAATAATTCAAACGGATATTGATCTCTAAACCATAACGTTTCATTAGTTGTCATCGCATCAACGACTGCTGCTCTTAATTGACGCTCATGCAGGCCTAATGTTTTATTTACTAGCTGTGACAAAGATTCAACATTAAATCGTTTCATTAATGGCGCCAAACGACTTTTGACTAAGTATTGCTTATTTTCGCCTAATACAATACCGCATTGCTGTTCTAAAAATAATCGAAATTGATTGTATTCACTTTGCTGTAAATCTTTATTATTCAAATCAATAACACCTATGTTTATTAATCACAATTAACCCATTTTTTTACTGCTGTTGCGAGTTCATCAGGATTAAATTTTGCAATAAAATCATCTGCACCTACTTTTTCAATCATTGCTTGATTGAAAACCCCGCTCAAAGAAGTGTGTAAAATAACATGTAACGGAGCTAATTTAGGGTCTGCTTTTATTTCTGCTGTTAATGTATAACCATCCATTTCTGGCATCTCTACATCTGAAATAAGTAATCCTACACGCTCAGTTATATCTTTTTCACAATTTTCAGCGATTTCTTTCAATCGCTTTAAAGCTTCTTTACCATTTTTGGCAAGTTCAGTATGAATACCTAGAGGCTCTAATGCTCGTTTAATCTGATTTCGTGCCACAGAAGAATCATCGGCAATAAAAATAATTCGCTCACCTAAGTCTTTTTGAATATCGCTTTGTGTAGCCGCAACATCCTCACTCACTAAGGTATTAACTGGGCAGATTTCGTTCAATATTTTTTCTACGTCTAAAATTTCGACTAATTCGTCTTCAATTTCAGTCACGGCAGTTAAATAAGAATAACGTCCCGCACCAGCAGGTGGCGGCATTATTTTTTCCCAATTCATATTTACAATACGCTCAACTCCACCGACAAGAAAACCTTGCACAGTTCGGTTGTATTCAGCAATAATTATAAAACTGTCTTTAATATTTTCAATTGGTCGCCCACCGACAGCCATAGAAAGATCGATGACTGAAATAGTTTGTCCACGAATATGGGCAACACCACGAATATAAGCATTTGATTTCGGCATATTAGTTAGCGGGGGACATTGCAGCACTTCTCTGACTTTGAATACGTTAATCCCAAAACGTTGACGTCCTCTGAGTTTAAACAGTAATAATTCTAAGCGGTTTTGCCCAACCAACTGAGTACGTTGATTCACTGAATCTAAAACACCTGCCATTCAAATCTCCTAAAAAATATACGGAACAATAATTGCTTCTATTTTATAAAGTCACACAGTACAACGAGAGCGTCTATAATTTGACGCTAAATATTTATACCCTGTTTTAAACTATAAGCATAGCCGAAACATTATGAGTTTGTTAAAAAAAATCAGAAGATACAGTGTTTTTTATATTCTTGCTAGCCTCTGCTTTGTATTACCTTTGCAAGCTAAAGTTTTTAGTAAGGATTTATTACAAGAAATGGCCATTACTTATGTAGCTGAGCAAATAGATACCACAATCGACGCTAAAACACATTTAAGCACCCTGCCGCTGGATAGCCGGATCCCTGATCGTATCTGTAATAGCCCCCTTGATCTAATGTCCGCAGGTGAGCCTCCATACAATCGCCAAGTTACTATTCAAGCAAAATGTAATGATGAACAAGCTTGGGCTCAATATATTCATGTAAGAATTGTTGAAATGGAGCCTGTTGTCGTAGCCACTGTAAACCTAGCCCGTGATGAAGTAATTACTAAATCACACCTAACTATAGAAATGAAACCATCTCATTTTATTAGAGTGCAATATTTAAATGATCCCGCTATTTTAATTGGTAGCAGAAGTAAGCGAAATATTAGAAGTGGTGCGCCGGTGTTGCTTAATCAAATTTGTATGGTTTGTAAGGGAGATTCTGTTAATATTTACGCAAACCTCAAAGGGCTTCGAATTAAGACAACAGGTATTGCTTTAGAAGATGGCACCTTGGGTGAACAAATACAAATTAAAAATAAAAAGTCTGGTAAAGTTTTAAATGCGCGAGTAGATGGTGTAGAGTCTGTTCAAGTAAATATTTAATTTAGATTTATACTAAAGTATCCTACGTATAAGCCGATAACTAGGCATCAGTTGGGTAATATACAGGTTTATTATTATGGTTAGTCAAGTTAATGGTAGTAATCGACAAGCTAACGCGCTTGCAAACGCAAAGCAGCAACACGTTGATTTAAAAAAAGATAATGCAAATACGCAAACTGTACAGACTCCTTCGCCGAAAGCTGCAAGTGATTCTGTAAGTTTAACGCCGCAGGCACAGCAACTAAAAACACTTCAAGATAAAGCACAGGAGTCGCCTGGTTTTGACAGTGAAAAAGTTGCTGAACTTAAAAAAGCAATCACTGAAGGCAAATACCAAGTGGACAGCGAAAAGCTTGCTAAAAATTTAGCTGATTTTGAGTTTGATATATATGGCTGATCATAACAGTTTAATTAGCGTAAAATTAAATCAACAATCAAGTTGCTTAGATTCTTTACATGCGCTATTAAATGAAGAACTTAGTACGATAGCCTCTCGAAGAGGTGCTGGTTTAAAAGAAATTGCCCAACAAAAAATGTCTTTCTTAACCAGATTAAGTACTCTTGACAAAGACCTAAGTAAATTAATTGCTAGTAATGACTTTCAAAATCCGGAAGTCTCTGAGTTAATCACTCAAGTCAAAACCCAGCTTGAAGAATGCCAAAAGCAAAATAATGTTAATGCTCATGCAGCTCGTCAGGCGCAAATAAGTGTTAAACAATTAAAAGATATATTAATTGGCGCACCAACATCAATGACTTACGACCAAGATGGTAAGTCAGTAAATACCGAGAGCAAACTGGTTCGAAATTTAAAAGCTTAGCCTACAAATTTATATTAAAAAAAGCCTTACTGATTAATCAATAAGGCTTTTTTAATGGCTTCATTCTCAGATATCAATATAAACCCATTCAGTATTTAATGATGTAAGCCCCTTAATAAGTAATTAAGAGGGCTATATTGATATTAAATGTCCGTTTGGTTATTACTACTTTCAATTAAGTGTTTAATCATCTCTTCAGATTGATTTTGCACGTCAACCGCAGGTGTCGCTGCATCAGTGCTTCCCCCACTTTTCGCTGGAGTATAAGCAATTGCAGAACCTTCATCCTCAACCAGCGTATTTAGCGCTATAAGTTGCTCCGCACCTTCGTTAATGATTACGTCATTAAAATTAAGCGGTTCTGCCGAACTCATTTGCACCGTTTGCTCCGGTGTTGATAGACCACTCAAGTTACCTAAATCAATCGTTTCAGTGCTTAATATGTTGTTGCTTGAAATTTCATTTGGGTTTGTATCGCCCAATGCTGACTCTTCGCTAAATGATTCAGGGATTGTGTCGCCAGAGGCAGTGCTTGCTCCATTATCGTAAATATTTCCCGTACCTTCTATTGCGTTGTCAGTATTTTTGATTAAGTAGTTTCCAACTTCATCTACAGTTACAAAGTAGAATTGCTCTCCTCCACCTATGTTTAGATTGAGTAAATTTAGAAAGCCTCCCCAATCTCCATTGCTATCGGAAGTAAAACTTCCTGCATTATCTAGTACATCTAAATCTAGACCGAGTAAGTTAACACCCAATAATGAAGAGCCAATAATATACACTTCAGTATCTGGCTCTGTTGTTCCTTCAACTGACGGTAATAAAACACCTAATGTCCCAGAGTCAAAATCAGTGATTTCAAAACTTATTGGTGTAGTATCAATAACCAATCCAGATAAACTACCGCTTGATGTTGTATTTCCTGATGCATCAGTTGCTACCGCTGTTACAGTATAAGCCCCATCAGCTAAACCTGTATCCGGTGAAGCACTCCATGCACCGGATGCGTTAGCAGTTACTTGTTTAGTGACTTCAGTTGGGCCGTTAAAGGTTACTACTATAGTTTCACCGGCGCCGGCTGTCCCGGTAACAAGTGGGTTTTGATCCGCTGTTAGATCTAACCCCGAGTCAATTGTAATACCTGAGTCAATTGCGCTACTTGATGATTGCGTACCGATATTACCTGGACCATCAGCAATGCTTACATCAACGCTGTAGTTACCCTCAGAAAGTACTTCTGTTGATGTCACACTCCACGTCCCATCTGGATCCACGGATGCGCCAACATTGTGAGTGGCACCAGCTGAATCAGTAAACATAACGATTACTAACGCGCCTGCAAAACTTCCAGTTACTGACCCTGTAACAGTAGGTGTTGTATCTTGCCCTACCAATATTGGATCTATGACTACAGTTGGTGCGGTGTAGTCGGTGCTTGACCCCATAGTATCGCTAGAAGAGTTACCCGCTGTATCGCTTATTGATGCTGTTGCACTAAAGCTACCTTCACTAAGCGCGGTGGTAGCTGTTACTGACCATGTGCCATCAGTTGCAACTTGAGTTGTAATAGTTTGTGAATCGTTATTAGCATCAGTAATAACAACACTCACACTGGTACCTGCTGATGCATCACTTATACCTGTTATAGTCGGTAGCGGATTATTAGTTACTGATAACTGGTCAACTTCAATTGTTGGTGCTGTAAAATCAATTAATCCACCAAGACTTGTAGAACTGATAAGCCCTAAGTTTTCAACTGTAGCATCAACTGTAAACGCACCTGCAGCTAATGGTACGGTAGGTATTAACGTCCATACTCCCACGATAGCCTGTGTGTTGTAAGTAGTTGCTGTACCGCTACTATCGGTAATAACTAACTGTACGTCACCTGCTAATACATCGGTGGTACCTGTAATCGTAGGCGTTGTATCGCTTGTATCTACAATTTGATTAATTAATAAACCAGGTAAGGTTGTACTAATAGTGCCCGTTTGCGTTGCCTTTGCCTCATTCCCAGCATTATCTATGCTAATAGCCTCAACGGTAATTTCTCCTTCAGGTAATAAAGGAGCAATGACAGACCAAGTACCATCTCCCAAAACAGTAGTAGTAACTGTTTGTACTGCGCCTGTTGAGTCAGTGATATTCACAGTAATTGAACTACCTGCGTCTTCATCACTACTACCTGTAATAGTAGGTGTTAGTGTATTAAGTACACCAATTGCCTCAACTCCTAGCTCTGGGGGTAAAGTATCTATCGTTACTTGCTCAATGACCGACTGCCCAGTACTGCCTGCTGCATCAGTTATACTCGCATACACATCATATACACCATCGGATAAGCTAGTAGTTTCCAAAGACCACTTGCCATCGCTACCAACAAGCGCATCAAATACCGTTTCATTGCCGTTACTATCAACCACTGTTACGTCAATATCTGTACCTGGTGCTTCTTCCGATGTGCCTGAAATAGTTAATAAATCGGTATTGTTAATACTCAATGGTAGAATACTCACAACTGGTACTAATGAATCAACTACAAATTCGAGGGTATCGGTTACTACGTTGCCCGAATCATCAGTAATACTGACATTGGCAACGTGCTGCCCTTCAGATAATGCATCTAGTTGAAGTGTGAATACCCCAGCAGCATTAACTGTCGTCTCGACTATTGAACCATCATCAAGCTGAATTTTTACAGTGCCGTTAATTAAATCACTAGTACCTTGAATTATTGGCGTTGAATCAGATGTTGTGCCAATAACTTCTAAGCCTAAGCTAGGAGATAATGTATCTACAACCTCGATCAATAAGATTGTTGTTGTTAAACCAACCTCATTTACTATATCTACGGTTACACTATATGTACCTTCAGCCAATGATTGAGGAACCTGCACAGCCCACGTATTATCGGCTTGCACTATAGCAACTAGCTCTTGTACTGCATTATCGCTATCTACCACTCTAACTAACACTTCCGTGCCTGGTGCTTGATCGGTTGACCCACTAATTATTGGTAAATCCCCCTCTCCAGTTACAAAGTTAACTACTGCATCGAGTACCGGCGTTGTGTTATCTATATCTGCTGTTGTTATAGTTGTTGTATTACCCGCTTCATCTGTAGCTGATGCAGTGACTGTTGACAAGCCTATAATATTAATTGTAAGGCCAAGTAATTCCCAATCTCCATTAGCATCAGTTAGTACTTCATAAGTACTATCAACTAAGCTTCCTGCCAGTCTAGTTGTTACAGTTACAGTTTCATTGGGGCCCAAATCAGATGTACCCGATAGTGATAATAACCCTCCGACTAAAAACGAAGGAACAATTGTTAATTCCGGTCCAACGGTATCAACCTCACCGCCTGTTCTGTTGTCGACCGAAGTATTACCCGCAGTATCGCTAATAGTTGCACTAACACTGTAAACACCGTCAGCTAAAATATTATCAGCGGCCGCTTGCCAGTCTCCATTGCCATCGGTTTGAACGGTCATTTGATGAGAAGCTCCAGCAGAATCAGTAAAGGTAACAATAACGTTTGTATTTGCCTCGTTAGACGTGCCTGTAATTAGCGGTGTGCTATCTTGAGTCAGTATTAATGAACTTTGATCAATACTGATTTCGGGGGCTATTGTATCGATAGTTGCTGTATTTGTTGCGTCCCCGGTATTACCCGCGCTATCAGTAACAGAGACTTCAACTAAATAATCTCCTTGTGATAGAGAGCTAGTTGCCTCTACAGACCATACACCACCAATTTGAACTGTTGTATTTACAGTATGCTCATTACCTTGTGCATCAGTGAATACCACTGCAACAGCATCACCCACATTGGCACCTGTCACACTTCCTGAAATACCTGGGGTTAGATCTGTACTTCCTACAATATTATTAATAGTTACAACTGGCGCTGTTATATCAACTCCCCCTGTAGTACTTGTGTTTACAGGGTTACCGGCAGTATCTGTGGTTGAAGCTGAAACAGTGTAAGTACCCTCGCTCAATTCTGTACTTGCTGCGACTGACCATGTGCCATTTGCACCAACAGTAGCATTAACCGTTTGCTCTGCACCTAAGCTATCCGTAATTAAAATAGTAACTAATGCGCCCTGTGGTGCAGTGGTTGTACCTGAAATAGTTGGCGTTGTGTCATTTAAAGTTACAAGCGGTGTAATACTAAGTGCTGGTGCTGTTAAATCGATAACACCACCGCCCGTTGCATTACTCGTTAATCCTCCTTCAGTCACACTTGCCGAAACAGTAAACTCACCTTCAGGAAGAATACTTGTCGCATCTACACTCCAGATCCCGCTTACTACCGAAGTAGTTACAGTATGTGAAATGTTATTAACGTCAGTTATAACGACCGTAATTTCTGTGTTATCTGCCGCACTACTTGTGCCTGATATTGCTGGTGTTTGGTCATTAGTATCAACAATTGTATTAATGTTGATTGTAGGCGCATTAGTATTTAGCGTTGCGGTAGCATTTGCTGAAGCACTATTACCTGCGGTATCAACAATAGTTGCAAAAACTGTAACTTCACCATCAGTCAGTGCGTCTGTTATATCTACACTCCAAGCACCTCCTGCGCCAACAACAGTTGTGTAAGTCTCGGTACTATCTCCATCGGTCACAGTTACAGTAATACTCGTGTTTTCAGGTTCATTAGATGTACCTGAAATAGTTGGCGTGCTGTTATTAATTGTACCTAATGCATTTATAGTAATACTTGGTGCTTGAGTATCAACAAAACTCGAACCTGTATCGGAGCCTGTATTACCAGCGTCATCAGTAATACTTACCCCTACATTATAGCTGCCATCCGGTAAGCTTGGCGCTGTAACTTGCCAATCGCCGTTAGCATCAACTAATGCAGTTAAAATGTGTGTGTCATTATTACTATCTGTAATGACTATATCGCCCACTGTCCCCTGTGGTTCAGTTGAAGTACCACTTATAATGGGTGTATCGGTGTTAAATACAGTTATATTATTAAGTGCAACAACAGGCACTTGGGTATCAATTGTTAAATCAATAGTCGTGCTGCTGGTATTATTAGCATCATCGGTAATACTTACTTGCGCCGTATAATCACCATCAGCAAGTGCAACAGGTACATCTACTTGCCAATTACCATCTGTACCCACTGTTGCTGTTAGTGTTTGACCGCCTATAAGAATGGTTACATCAGCACCTATCTCATTACTTGTGCCTGAGATTGTAGGGGTTGTATCTATTGTCGCATTAACTTCGTTCACACTTATTGTCGGGGCAACACTATCTATTTCACCTTGCACTTGCTCGGTTGTTAAGTTACCAACACTGTCTCTAACCTCTGCAACAACGGTATACTGACCTTGCGCTAGCTCTGCAGGTACAGCAACAGACCAGCCGCCACCGGCTTGAACTGTCGCAGTAAACGCTTGGCTTTGCCCTGCACTATCAGTCACAGTTATATTAATTACAGTGCCTTGCCCCATATCGGTGGTGCCGCTAATTACTGGGGTACTATCATTCGATAAAGTATCGACACTAACAGTTAATTCTGGTGCTACATTATCAAAATCAAGTGTATTGATTGTTCTGATGTTACCAGCGGCATCACTTGCACTGGCTGTTACATAAGCAAGACTTAGTAAAGGTACTGTTATGTTTGCAAGCCCCCACGTACCATCAGGATTTGTTGTCGCTGTATAAGTTGCACCAACTAACCCACCAACTAGGTACTCTGTAATAGTGATCACAGAACCCCCAGGTAGATCAGAATCCCCCGAAAGAGAAACCAAATTACCCAATAAAAACGATGGAATAATTTCAAGATCCGGAGCGGTTATATCCACTTCGCCCGTGTCTGTACCCGTGCCTGTATTACCCGCTGCATCTGTAATGCTGGCGCTGACGCTATAATTACCTTCAGCTAATGTACCTGTTGGCGTTGCACTCCAGTTAC